>JBFJTQ010000073.1:0-8071 GCA_041625275.1 Binatia bacterium
CCGTTTTTCCGCTGGCGAACGACGATGGGCTGGTGCTCTCGGCGCAAAATGGCCTTGGAAATATCGAAGCCATCGCGGCCCTGTTTGGCCCCGAGCGGACCCTGGGCGCCAAAGTCCTCGTCGGCGCGAAAATTCCCGAGCCGGCCAGAGTGACCATTACCGTTCAAGCCGCACCGATTTTTATCGGTCCTCTTGAAGTCTCCGATTGCGTGATGATGGAGTCGATTCATTCCTGGGCCCGGGCTTTCCGAGCCGCCCAAATTCCGTGCGAAACCACCGCCCGAATCCTCTCCCACGTCTGGGCCAAGGTTTTTTATAATGCGCCGCTTAACGCCTTGGGGGCCCTCCTGCGAGTCCACTACGGAGCCCTCGCTGATGAGCCGGAACTGCGGCTTCTCATGGACCGAATCATCGATGAAGCGTTTGCCGTGGCAGAAAAAATGAGAATTGAATCACTATGGAAGACAGCGGCAGAATACCGGGGATACTTCTACGACGTGCTCGTGCCCTCCACCTACAACCATGAGAGTTCGATGTTGCAAGACCTTCAGCGCCGCCGCCGTACGGAAATCGATGCCATCAATGGACAAATCTGGCGCTATGGTGAAGCCATCCGGATTCCAACACCCTTCAACGAAACCATGACTCGCCTGATCTGGGAGTGCGAGAAAAGCCATACCGCCGCAATCGCACCGTAGCACTCGTGATAGCAAAGCCTGGCGCTCCTGTGCTAAATGGAGCGAATACAGGAGGACGACGACGGGAACCCATGCATAAATCCGAGCCCTTGTTGCTTTCAGACAAAGCGTTGCAGGCGATTTCAGAACATGCCAAGGAGACTTTTCCCGAGGAATGCTGCGGCGTCGTTTTAGCCAATGATGCGGCGGATCGTGTTCAGCGTCTCAAGAACATCCAAAACCAACTGCACGCCCTCGATCCGCAGACCTATCCGCGCACCGCAGCCACCGCCTACGCCATGGATTATAAGGAACTGGAGCTGATTATAGACAATGCGAAAAGAAACGGGGCGAAGCTCAAAGCATTTTACCATTCCCATCCCAACCACGACGCCTATTTTTCCCCCGAAGATAAGGCGTTCGCAAGCCCGTTCGGCGAGCCCACGTTCCCTGGCACGGCGCAGATAGTCGTCTCCATCTACGATCACGTGGTCAAGAAACTGTGCGCCTTCGTCTGGTCGAACGAGCAGAATGATTTCGTCGAAGTCTCGGTGAAGATAACCTAACAAGCATGCCGGAATATCGCGAAAAGACTGTTGCATCTCTGGGGTTGAATATCCACTATCTCGAGTGGGGAGACCCGGTGGGTGCGCCGCTGCTGCTGGTACACGGTTTTTTGGACCAAGCGCAGAGTTGGCGGCCGTTTGTTGCCGCGCTCAAGGACAGAGCCGCCACCCACCCCTGGATCATTGCGCCGGATTGTCGCGGGCACGGAGACAGCGGCTGGGTTGGCGCGGGCGGCTATTATCATTTCCCCGACTACGTCCATGACCTCAACAGCGTCATTCGCGCAGTCGGTGCGTCTCAGGTAGCGCTCATCGGCCATTCGATGGGAGGAACCATCTCCTTTCTCTACGCCGGGACCTTTCCCGCAAGGGTAACGAGACTGGTGCTCATCGAGGGCCTCGGTCCCATAGGCATGAATTTCTCCGCGGCGCCAAACCGCATGGAAAAGTGGATCAACGAAGTCCACGAACGAGGCCGGCATCATTTCCGCGAGCACCCCGCCATTGAATCTGGCGCCCGCCAACTTCAAGAGACAAATCCACGGTTGAGTGCCGAACTTGCACTCGAACTTGCGCGCTCCGGCATGAAGCAAAGGGCTAACGGCAAGTGGATCTGGAAATTCGATCCGCTGCATCGCACTGCAGCGCCGCAGCCCTTCTACTCGGGCCAAGCCATAGAGTTCCTCCGCCGCGTCGAGTGCCCCGTGCTCCTCATCGAGGGCAAACACAGCCATCAAACCCACCGTCCCGACAAACAGCAAAGAATGGATGCCATCAGGAACAAACGATCCGTCATCATCGACGACGCCGGTCACATGGTGCACCAAGACAACCCGCAGGTTTTGGCAGACGTGGTGCTGAAGTTTCTCGGCGATTGACGCTTCGTCGAGCTAGCCCCGGCCTTTCATGGATCCCCGCACTTCTTCGGCGCGCTCTATTTAAGATTCCCATGATCCCGCGCGAATGCCTTTCGGACGCGCACTACCCCGGCGCCAGGCTTGGCGATCCGGATAACATGCAAACAACTCGCAAGTAGGCGATGTCCCCTTCGGGCTGAACCGTTCGCGTCTCGAAGACGTTCGAGCTGCGGAATCCGGAGTGGCCTGGCCGCGAGCCGCGAACGCGACCAGATTCGCAACTGCCTGTCAAGAGACGCGTGTTTTTTCCCCGCTCGGAACTTGACTGTTGCACGTCACTTGGGTGATTATTATTGACGAAACACGGTGCGGCGTCGGAAGCCGCGGTGAGTCGCCGCGACAAAGCTTTCGACGCAGGGACCGATAGAATTGGAAGGACTTTCTGTGAAGCGCGGTAAGGTTCCCGACCAACACATGAAGTCAAATAGCCGAGAATCCGGCAAACGGCACAAGAGCGGACCGGTTCATGGCAAACGCCGACCGACGGCCGACCCATCACCTGTGTCTGTCGACGTCACAGCACGGGAGTCTTGCCGTTCCCCCGAAGTCCCTCAGTCATGGAGCGAAAAGAAAAGGCTTTTTCTGCGCGTCGGCGATGAAGTCAGCCATGCTCGCTACGAAGAGTGGGGGCTTGGAGTCGTCATGGAAGTGATGACGTCGTCCGTGCCCGGCGGCACCTGTCTCGTCCGTATCCGATTTCAGGACGGCCAGCTGCGTTGCTTCAATAACGACCTAGACAACGAGACTTGTTGTTACTATTTTGGTATGCGTCGCTACTGGAACCCAAACCATGGCGTAGATGCCATTCGGGGAAAATTCTTTGCCTTAAAGGGTTAGGACAATGCGAAAACATTTCAGGGTTTGGACGGCCGCTATCACGCTTTCGTTGATCATCGCAAGCTCTGCGTTTTCTCCCGTGCGATCGGAAGACGCTATCGAAAAAGCGGCGATCGGCGTGGGCGTGACCGCAGGGAACATGTGGTTTATTCCCGTTAAGGCGATCTCTGTTTCGATGGGCCTGTTAAGCAGCGCCGTGTCAGTGATCTTTTCAGGCGGTGATGTCGATCTTGCCCGGCAAATAGTTAAAGATACGACCGCCGAGCCCTATTTCATTAATGTCGATCTGGCAAAGAAATCGATTGGGGAACGACCCGAGTTGCAAAGCAAAAAATAAGCGGCGCCGCACCGCGCCTTGCCAAGGACGAGATGAGACGCCGCTTTGTCGCGATCATCAATTAGCCCTCTTAACCCGCCAAGTTTTTCTTGAAGAAACCGGATGTCCTGCTCCAGGCGTCCTTCGCCGCTTCGGGATGATAGCGGTCTGCGTTAGTGTTATTGTTAAAGGCGTGCTTGGCCCCCGGGTAAACCTTTACATCGAAGCTCTTTCCGGCCTTCGCCATCGCGGTCTTTAGGGGCTCCACTCCGGGCATGATGTTGGGATCGTCTTCACCGTAATTGCCCATGACTGGACAAGGAATGTTTGCCACCGATTCCAGCGGATCGGGATTACGGCCGTAGTAAACCACGGCGGCGTTGAGATCTTTGCACTTCGTCGCGAAGTTGAGTGAGTTGCCCCCACCCCAACAGTAACCGACAACGCCGACTTTGCCGTTAACATAATTTTGCTTCTTCATGTAGGAAACCGCCGCCGTGAGATCTTCGGCCACCATCGCCGGCGTCACTTTTTTGATCGCTTCCGTGGCTGCGTCGCTCCCATTGTATTGATCGCTGCCGCCGATGCGTCCCATGCAATCCACTGCAATCGCCGCAAATCCTTCTTTCGCAAAACGACGAGCGACATCTTTGATATGATTCACGAGCCCTCTGTTCTCGTGAATGACAACTACGGTTCCAAGATTCTTGCCATCCTTCGGCCGAGACACATAGGCACTGACATTGCCCGCATTGCCTGGAAACTGGACCATTTCCGAAGTCAGGCTCGAGTCATTGGGATCCACAAAATGGTCTATGGTTTGAGCCATCGGTCTCATTCCTCCTTTTTTTTTCTGTCGTCTTCGAGGCCCCATCTATAGCGAAAATCGATTGACAATTCCAGTGGTCGGAAGACTCTTCGTCAGGCGACCTCGCAGGGGCTCGGGCTGCGGGTACATCGACACGGAAAATACAATGCGGGAGTGTAGAGGTTCGCTTGGAATGAGCCTATGCAGAATGACGCCCTGGGAATTTGCCTCTTTACACCAGGACGGCGGTGGTCGCGCTGAATTCCAGCGCGTAGTTGTTCTAACCCGAAGGAAATCTTGGGTGGACCGATTCTAGCTCGTGCCGCCTGCGGTCGAGGAGGCCGAAGAAGATTCGTTTTTGCCTGCTGAGCTTTCCGCTTTCGACTCGCTCTTGGACTGTTTAGGCTCCGACGCGGCTTTCGCACCGTTACCCGTTTTTGCCTCGCCTTTCTCTTTACGAGCATAGTCGGTAATGTACCATCCCGTACCCTTGAGTTGGAAGGAGGTATTGGAGATCAGCTTCTTTACTTTGCCCTTGCAGGAGGGGCACCTGCTCAATGCCTTTTCCGTGATCCTTTGCGTGACCTCAAATGGGCCACACTTTTGGCAGTGGTACTCGTAAATTGGCATGAAAAATCCTCAACTTGTGGAGTTTGGTCAAACCTAATCATTTGACGGCCGATTGTCAATTGACTCGGCCCCCACTATACACCGCGCTGACGTGTTTGGCCACGCCGATGGCAAAATCCGCAAAGCCAGCCTCTGGGCTCGGGCGGGCCAGGCAACATTCATGGAATGGCTAAGGCGAGCACCTGGAATTTGGCCATCGAGCCCGGGGCGCCGAGTAGACATCGGCGCTTTGATACCGGGCGACCCCGTGTTAGTTGTTGGAGGTCAGGCATTTGGGGCTGATGCAAGAAGAATACTTGGGGCTGCCAGGCAGCGGGAGGTTTCCCTTTTCGTCGTCATTGACGAAGTTAAGATTATTCATTTTGGGCAATCTGTTCGCCAAACCCTCATGGCCCGAGATGGCTGCCCGCCGCAAGACGGTGGAAATTTGTAGCGGCCGCCAAACAGGAGAAACCTTGCAACCGATGCGGCGCCTCCTCTAATCGAACTTAGTCGCTCACTTGGAATTACTCTCGACATGACCGACGCACCCACTGAGCACAACGCGGACACCACAAGCCGCTTCTCCGCGTTTCGCTACCGCGACTTTCGTCTTTTCTGGAGTAGCGTTCTCATTTCCAACATTGGCACCTGGATGCAGATGACGGCCACCAACTGGCTGCTTTATGAGCTCACCAACTCTCCCATGCAACTAGGGCTCAACGGCGTCTTTCGCGCCGTCCCGTCGCTCGCGCTGGGACTCATCAGCGGAACCTTTGCGGATCGTTATGATCGGCGACGGCTGCTGCTCTGGACGCAGAGCATTTCCGGCTTGCTCGCGTTGTCTCTCGGCCTGCTCGACAAAAGCGGGAACATCCAGGCGTGGCATATCTATGCATTTACAGCGTGCAGCGCTATGGTCGGCTCTCTCGACGCGCCGGCACGCCAAGCCCTGTTTCCCTTGCTCGTGCCGCGCCCGGTATTACCGAACGCGGTGGCGTTGAATTCCTTCCTTTGGAAAGGGGCAGCCTTGTTGGGTCCATCGCTCGGCGGCATCGCGATCAGCCTTATGGGAACATCAGGAGCGTTTTTCGCCAATGCCGGAAGCTTTTTCGTCGTTGTTATCGCGCTCTTGAGCATGCGAACTTCGACGAAGAAAGAACACAAACGACGCCATTTCCTCACTGAAACCACCGCGGGCTTTTCGTACATCGTTTCTCAGCCCATCATTCTGGGCGTCATGATCATGGAGGCGGTTTCGTCGGTGTTCGGCCTGGACAATGCGATGCTCACGATATTTGCCAGCGACATCCTGCGCGCCGGCGCCGATGGCTTCGGGCTGCTTCTTTCGGCTCGCGGCCTCGGCGCAGTCATTGGATCCGGCGCTTTTATCGCCATTGGACAACGCCCCGACCAAGGCAGAATTCTCTTCCTTGCCGCGATCCTCTACGGCGCGGGGTTCGCCGCATTCGGTCTTTCGCCATCACTTTTCTTTGCCCTCGCCCTCCTGACATTTGTGGGGGCGACAGATGCCATTTGGTCAGCCGCTCGCGCCACGATATTGCAGATGACCACGCCCGAGGCATTTCGCGGCCGGGTCATGGGCGTGTTTCAACTGAGCAACCGAGGGCTCCACCCGCTCGGCCAGATGGAAACCGGATTGGTCGTTCCCCTTATCGGCGCCCGTGAAGCCACGGTCTGCGGCGGGCTATTGGTCTCGCTGGTCACACTAATCACTGCGTCGCGAGTTCCGGCTATTCCCAAATTTCGCTGGCAAGCCTGCGAGAGCCAGGCCGTCCAAGGCCGCGCTTTGCCGCGCGAACCAGAGGAAAAGTAAAGGTGGGGCCGCCAAGCGGTGGGATGCCAGCCCGAATTATGGTCCGAAGAAAAGTGGCGACTTTGTTTAGATGAAAGGGTGAGCCTGTCAAAATGCCCCCAGCTTCAGTATCCAAAGGGTTTAAAATGCCAACCGAACTCAAGGTCGAACTCGAACCTTGAACTCAGACTTCGAATCGTATCCAGGTCACGATAAGCAACGAAGGAACGCAGGCAGGACCCAAAGATTTCAGTCACCTGGGTATGTCATCCAGGGCGAACCACACGACGAAGCCGGTCGAGATAAAGTCTAGGGCGGGGATGCCACGACGCGACACGCCGCTTGCTCGGATAGTTATCAATCTCGGGCAAATGCGACACTAGCCCGGGCGAAAGCCTCAAAACTTGAAAAGCACTTCCTGCCTCATTCCGTTAACAGTGAGGGGCAATTCTGATTTACGGCTGCCTTATGGTCGCTATTCAATTCGACTGCTTTCATTTCTCTGGCCCGGCAGAGGCCTAAAATGTCTACCGCAGCGTACCGTAGGTCCGAATTGGTCAGGATGGCCCCGCTCAGGTTGGCCTCCCTCAGGTTAGCCCCGCTTAGGTTAGCCTTGTTCACGATAGCCCGGCTCAGGTTAGCGCCGCTTAGGTCGGCCCCGCTCAGATCGGCCCCGCTCAGGTTGATTCCCCTGAGGTCGGCCTTGGTCAAATTCGCCCTGCTCAGGTAAGCGCTGCGCACGTTGGCTTCTCTCAGGTCAGCCCCGCTCAGGTTAGCCCCCCGCAGGTCGGCCTTACTCAGGTCGGCTCCGCTCAAGTAGGCGCGGCTCAGGTTTGATCCCCTCAGATTGGCTCCGGTCGAGTTGGCCCTGCTCAAATAGGCGCTGGTCAGATTGGCCCCCCTCAGGTTGGCCGCGTTGAGGCCAGCCCTGATTAGGTTGGCCCCGGTCAGGTCAGCCCCGCTCAAGTTGGCCCCGGATAGCTCTGCACCGATTAGGCTTGCTCCAGAAAGTTTGGCTTCACGCATATCCGCGTCCCGCATCTGAAACCTGCGTAAGTCGACGTTCTGCAATTTCGCGCCATACAGGTAAAGGTTTCGGGTGAGGAGCAGTTTGCCCCCGTAGGTGATCACCGAAGCAGCGTACAGGAACAACGCTATATCAGCAGCCAGGGCCACCCAAAGAAGTCGATTCCAGTGGCGAGATGCTCCCGGTTGGCGTCGGATACGCAGAAAAATAAAACCCGCAGTAACGGCACAACTTAGGATTACGAAGTGGGGAGCATCAGGACGTGGCAAGGCCTTCCAGGTCAAGACAAACAATACAAGAACCACTTGCCAATAGAATAAAACCCCGGAGAAAAACCTTGGCACAGGCTCGTCTATATTAAAAATCGTCAAAAGTTTTTTATCTGCCTGAAGCCCGGTCGACGAATAGTAGATCCATTTTCCAACAAAAACGTGTAAATACAGAGCCGTCGCGACCAGGATGACAGGGACCAAATAAAGGAATGCAAGAAATGAAATC
>JBFJTQ010000074.1:0-8046 GCA_041625275.1 Binatia bacterium
ATCAATAACTTTCCGCATGAGTTTAGCGGGGGCCAGCGCCAGCGCATCGCCATCGCGCGGGCTCTGTCCTCGTTCCCGCGAGTCATCGTGCTGGACGAGCCGGTCTCCTCACTGGACGTGTCCATCCGCGCCCAGATCATGAATCTGCTGAAAGATCTCCAGGGAAGGGAGGGGTTCAGCTATCTTTTCATTGCGCATCACCTGGGCACGGTCCGCTACATGAGCCACATGGTCGGGGTCATGTATCTGGGCCGTCTGGTCGAGATGTCTGAATGCGAGGAACTGTTTAAAACCCCGCTTCACCCGTACACCAAGGCCCTGTTCTCTGCTGCCCTACCCGATCACCCTGACATCGAGAGGGAGGAACTGCTGCTTCGAGGGGACGTAGCCGCCGCGACCGCAGTCCCGCCGGGCTGCCGCCTGCACCCGCGCTGCCCCATGGCCACAGAGGTTTGCGCCGAGGTGGAACCGGAATGGAAGGAAGTAGCGCCCCGGCATTGGACGGCGTGCCATCTTTACTAATTTAGTGAGTCGGGACTTCGTTGATTATTCGACGCGAAAAAACCATGCCACGGCGTTTTAGCCGGCAAGCGATGCTCAAGCCGTTGTAGCATGATTCCGCAGTAGCAAAGTCACGTGAGGGTCCTGGGGCGACCCCTTCGTAGCATAGACAACAGGCCGCTGCCTGCAAGCGGACGACCATGGCCGGCGCATGGAGAAGCAATCTCCAAGTTAGGGCCACGACCTTCCGGGTTGCAAGCCGGACATTGAATCTGCGCGGGCAGGTGTCTTCGCTACTCCAGTTTCACCCCAGGCTCGCGATACATTGTGTTCGCCACTGCGAAATTCAGGTTCAAGCCGTTTGGAACGATTCGAACTTTTTGAACGGATTGAACTCCTGCTTCCGTTTGCTGCTTAACGCTTGGTAACGAGCGCGGTGAGGTTCAACGGCGCTCGGCCACGGCTCTTATCCAATCCCCAGTCCGGCACATTCTTGCCCACGAACCACAACGAGGAGGATGCGAAGAAGCCAGGCCCGTAGGCGCGCTCGTGAACGAGCTTTCCAAGTCTGGCCGTGGCGTCCGTGTATTCCTCAAGGCTGCCCGCCCGTGATGCGGCGGCCAAGGCGTCCACCACGTCTTGATCATGCTTCGGTCCCCAGTGCTCGGTCGGGCCATACACGGAGTAAGATCCAGCCAGCGAAGTGATACGCCCTCCGGGGCCAAAAAACAAGATCGAGTCGACATAGCCTTCACCGCTCTTGCGCCGGCGCGAATACTCGGCTCGGTCGATGGGATCGATGGTGACTTTAAAACCGACCTTTTCCAGCATCGGCTGCATCGCCTGCGCAAAGTCGGCTTCCTCAGGGTAATTACCCCAGTAAACCAGCTTGATGTTGGGCGCGCGTGATGCGGAATAGCCTGCCGCAGCCAAAAGCTCCCGCGCCTTGTCCGGGTCATAAGGGTAGGGTGTGCCGCAGGCCTCGACGTATTTGGGGTTCGATGTCGACACTTCCGTTGAGGGCGGCCACGTGCAGCCCCATGGCGTCACGCCAGCGCCACGCCAGATGGTTTTGGCAATGAGCTTGTGGTCGATGGCGTAAGCGGCTGCCTTCCGCACGCGTTCATCGTGGAAGACATTGTGCTTGTGCCAGGTCTGAAAGAGATACAAGCCGATCATGTGGGCGGCCGGTTTAGTGGCCGCCTTGGCCCCGATGGACGTCGCCCGGTCCAGGAGGTCGCGGCTCCCTTCAATGATATCGAGTTGCCCCGTCCGCAACTGAGCGAAGCGTGTGCCAAATTCCCCTATGTTCCTGATCTCGATACGGCTGTAGACCGGGCAGCCCAGCAGCGGGTCCTTACGAGCCGCCTCCAGTGTGATAAAACGCTGCGCCTGTCGGTCGACCACGCGATAGGGACCGGCGGCGAGCGGGTTTTTACGAAAGTGGTCGAAAGCTTCTTGGGAAATCACCCCGTCGGAGTGGTATTTCCTAGAGGTCACGTAGATGGGGAAAACCAGCGGCGACATTTCGTGCACAAAGGTAGGAGCCCCTTTGGCGAAATCGATGCGTACCTTGCGTTTGTCAATGACTTTGGCGGTGACGCCAATACCTTTCAAGGTGGCTTTAACCTGGTCCTCCGCAAAGTCACTGGCCGACAGATTGATCGAAAACACCACATCCTCGGCAGTGATGGGGTCCCCGTTATTGAAGGTTAGGCCCTCACGTATTGTAACGTTGAGCCCCTTGGCGCCGGGCAAAAACTCCCAAGATTCTGCGACCCCAAAGGCCGCGTTCACATTTTCTTCCTGCGGGTCGGCGCCGAACAAGGGCATCTGGTGGAGTCGCGTGTACTGCGTCGATGCGAAGCGATTCTCCGCTGGATGCGGCGTAAACTCCTCGTTGAAGTGACCGGCAACGCGCAGGGCAGGCTTGCGGGCTGGGCAGCCGGCTAGCGACGTGTCAGTCGTTTTCGCCGGACTCTGCGCCGCTAAAACCAGTTCAGAGGTGGGCCTCCCGTGTGTCACGACCACCAGCAACAATCCTGCGATACAGGCGAATACCAGACGAGAGCGCTGTGGGCTCCCGATCTCACCCGGCAATCTATCTTGACGTTGATGCGTCAACATCGAAACACCTCCTGTGAAATTGCTCTTCATCCCTCTAATTACCCGCTTTATCCCTCTGGCGATGCCGTGCGCTTCGCTCACTGAGGCCCTTAAATCTGGCGCAATCGAGGATCCGTGTGGTCACGGAGCCAGTCGCCAAGCAGATTGAAAGACAATACCACCAAGGCAATGGCCAGCCCAGGGAAAACAGAAAGCCACCAAGCAGTCTCCAGATAATCCCGGCCGCTGGCCACCATCTGGCCCCAGGTCGGTGTCGGCGGCGGAATCCCCGCGCCCAGGAAGCTCAGGGTGGCTTCCAGGATGATGACGAACCCGAGCTGCAAAGTGAGCAGGACGACCACGCTGTTCAGCACGTTGGGAAGGATATGGGCGGTCATAATCCGCCAATTCGATGCCCCTGCGATCCGCGCTAACTTGACGAAGTCACGCTCCTTTACGCTGAGAACCTCGCTACGGATCAGCCTGGCAAACCGAGCCCAAAGGACAATACAGGCGGCGATCACCACGGTGGGCCCGCCGGGGCCGATGACTGCCGCCAGGAGCAGTGCCGCCAGTATGAGCGGAAAGGCCATGGTTCCGTCAGCCAAGCGCATGACGATCGAGTCGATCCGCCCGCCGAGAAAGCCTGCGATCATGCCGACGAGAGAGCCCAGGATAGAGCCAAAGACCAGTGCCGCCAGGGCGACATTGAAGGAAGGCTGGGCTCCGACGATAATCCGGCTAAGGACGTCCCGCCCGAGCCGGTCAGTGCCGAGAAAATAACGAGGGTTGCCGCCTTCCATCCATGCAGGAGGAAGGAGACGGGCGCGGAGGCTCGTTTCGTTGGGGTCGATCGGGGCAAGCCACTCGCCAAACAGGGCCATGATCACAAAAAGGCCGATGACGATGAGCTGGAATATGGGGAGGCGCCGCAAATTCTCCCAATTAAGGAAGCTCCAAAGCTTAGCGTGCAGCGCGACTGCCGTGGATCGCTCCACGGTTGCGCCTTGACGTTCAATAACCGACATCCTCTACCTTCTAGCCGCTACCCGCTGCATGGGACCTACGGCAAGCCTGATGCGCGGGTCCACCACCCCGTAAAGCAAATCGACAATGAGGTTTGCTGTCAGGACCACCACCGCCACGATTCCGACCACTGCCTGAATGAGGGGGAAATCACGCGCGATGATGGCGCTCAGAAACAGGTTCCCGATTCCGGGCCAGTCGAACACCACTTCAGTAACCACCGAACCCGAGACGGCGGTTCCGACCCATATGGCCATAAAAGTCATCACAGGGAGCAGTCCGTTGCGGAAGACGTGCAGCCACACAACCTTCCACTCTGGCACGCCTTTCGCCCGCGCCAACTTCACGAATTCCGCATCCAGCGACTCGAGCATCGAGGATCGCAACAGGCGTGTCAAGCCGGCAAAAAGTAGCAGCGAAGTGGTAATCGCGGGGAGGATATAATATTGCAAGGAGTCGAGGCCGCCAGTGCCCATGCCTCCCGCCGGCAAGAGCCGAAAATGCACGGCAAATATGGCCATCAAAACCAAGCCAATCCAGAACCCCGGCGCAGCCTGCCCGAACGCGGCCAGCACCTGCGCGATGCGATCGGGTAGCCGACCGCGTTTCGTGGCGGCAAGAACACCTAAGGGAAATGCGGTCAGGAGGATGAGGATGAGCGAAGCGAACTGGAGTTTGAGGCTTGCGATGAAGCGGCTGCCAATAAGATCCGTTACCGGTTCCCGGTATACGATGGAGCGACCAAACTCAAAGGTCGCCATGTCTCGTACGAAGATGCCGAACTGCACGACGTAACTTCGGTCCGTGCCGATACGCTTGCGGGCAGCCGCTATATCCGCCTGGGACGCATCCGCTGGCAGATTGAGGACGGCAGGATCCCCCGCAGCACGGGTGGCCACAAAGATAAACACCATGAAAAGGATCAGTGTGACCAATGCTTGAAAGATGCGCGCGACAACGTACCTGATGGTTACATACCTCCATCCGAGCCTTGAAACGGTGCGGCGTGCCAACGAAGCAACCTGCGCTTGTCCCCCCGCCCGTGGTCATCAGGCGAATCTAACGTGCCTGAAGTTCGTCCGTTAGCATGCACGGCAAACTGTGTCAATATTTGTGCTCGCGGCTTTTTAAGGATGAAGGATTTTAGATAAGCATCAATTAGACGAGAGCGCCGGCGACCCTGCAGCAGTTCGACCCGTCGGGTGACGGCCGTTAGCTAAGGTACGACTTTATGGTTTCAGCCATACGCTTTGCTGGAAGGCGAAATTGGCACGATGCTTGTTTGCGTTGCGGTTACTTTCTTGAGTAAAAAACGAGCAAAGATCATCGGCGCGTATGTGCGTGACGGGGAGAGGCAATAAGAAAGCGGCCTTATGCTTCGCCCCTCGGTTATACTTGTCAGCTCAGCTTTAATTAAGGAGGAAAATATCCATGGGAGCATACGGTTGGAGGGCGCGCATCGGGCATGTCTATCCGGCAGTCGTCGCTGAAAGCTTCATGTGCGAGTTCTACCGGATCGTGCCGCCGGGCGTCACACTCGCCCAGTCGCATCTGATGATTCAAAGCCTGAACGAGCGCGAAGGGCTCGAAGCTTCCATCAAAATGATCGAGCAGGCGGCGGAATACCTTGCCAAGCGGAAAGTCGATGTCATTACCATCGGCGGCTCGCCGATGTTCCGTTTGATGGGCGTCGGCAGTGATCAGCTGATCATCGAGCGGCTGGAGAAGAAGTTTGGCATCCCGGTTACGACGAACCAGACGGCTTCCGTGGCAGCTTTTAATAGCTTGGGTGTGAAAAAACTCGCCGTGGCCTCTCCCTACTTCGATCATCAGAACGAGCAGGTGAAAAAATTCCTGACGGGAACGGGCTTTGAAGTCACACACATCAAAGGTCTGTCACAAGAGATAGAAGTCATCCACGAGTTGCCCCTTGAGGCTTCGTACCACCACGCGAGAAAGGTGTTCTCTGAGGCGCCGGACGCCGAGGGGGTGTACATTCCCTGCGCCCACTTTGCCGTGCCATGGCTTGAGGAACTGGAAAACGACCTCCGGGTTCCGGTCGTTAGCAGTACGGCGGCTGTTATCTGGCACTCCCTGAAAATCTTGAACATTGCAGCACGCATCACGAGGCACGGTCGCCTGCTGGCATCTCTGAGCGGCGCGGGTCAAACCTAGGGCCAAAAAAAGTGCATTGAGCGAGAGATATGCCCCGGTCGGCATGAGGCATGCTATGCCAATGCCCATTCGCCGAACCGTTGTTTCTTAACAGACTGGGACGGAAGCCTTCAAGCGCCGTTTCGACCTTATCCAGCGAAGATCGGCGGCGGCAATCCAGTTAGATCTCCGAGAGACTTCGCACTTTGATCTTTTTCTTTTTGACCTGTTCCAATACGTAACGGCCGACCGCCAGATCCTCGTCCGCAATGCCGTTTGATTGAAAAAGAATTCTCTTGGGCCGCGGCCGGGGCACTCCCTGGGCGACGATGTTCTGCAAAGGAATAATCGCCTCCCAACTCGTAATTCCCTCCTCGCAGGCGGCGATGAGGTCGCCGCTATCGCCTCGAGCCGTGGGCAAATCATCGGTGACGATGTAATCCATCGCGCGAATCAGATTGCTCGAAATCTCGTGCTTAACCGGCTGATTGGCGCCAATCGACGCGACCAGGACTTCGTCCTTCAAGGCATTGCCTTGAGAGACGGGAGTGGTTGAATCGGTCGAGACGACCATGACATCGGATTCGCTTTCCACCTCCTCCACCGAATCCGATTCCTGCCAGTCGGCGTCGATGACCTTACTCATTTGGCGGATGAATTCGCCGCGCTTCTTCGCCGTGCGGCCATAGACGATCACCTTTTCGATGGGGCAGGCGTGGGCGACGGCTTCCGCTTGAAAGGTTGCCTGCCAGCCTGGCCCGACGACCCCGAGGGTTTTCGCGCGTGGAGGGGCGAGATACTTGGCGGCGACTCCTGTTGCCGCGCCGGTGCGCAGGCTGCTCATATATCCCATATTGATGATCGCATGGATTTGACCCGTGCGGCCGCTGTAGAGCGTGATCGTATTCGCTTTGGCGGCATAGGAGCGGAGACAGATAAGATCCCAATCTTCATGCCACGAAGCCATGACATTGAGCTGCTTCTCGCTTCCCTTGAGACGGCGGCGCGGCAAACCGCGCAGCTTGCTCGCGGCGCGATCACGGAACATGCCTTCGAGAAGCTTGATCGCTTGCGGCATGTCGATGATCTTTCTTGTTTGCGGTTCCCCGATGATAAAGGTCATGGTGCGCTACCCTCCAACGGTTCTATATCCCATCCGGGGAGCCTGGGGCAAGGAGTGTCGAAAATGCGCCACGGCGGATTTCCTTGTTACATTTTTCTTGACGGATTCGTCTAATCAATCCAGAATGCAACCCATGAAAACATGCCCCGAATGTTCGGCGCAGTATGAGGATAGCGTTGGCTTTTGCGCCAAAGACGGCAGGGCATTAGTGCAGAGAACGGCTGCCCAGACGCGGCTTTGTCCGCACTGCGCTAACGGTATTCCCGAAGACGCCGCAATTTGTCCTTACTGTAAGGCCGAGGTCGGCGCGGTCTCGGAGCCCCAATGGCCCACGCGAGAGGACGATGGATTCCAGGCCGGCCTTGCGATGCACAAGCAGAAGTTTCCCACCTCCGCGAAGGTCGCCTTAGTCTTCGGCTTTGCCCTTGGTCTTATCGGGCTAGTGCTGACCGGCAAAGCGATGCTCGGCCCACAAGACCGCAGCGAAACCCGCCAACTCGCAGAAGAAAAAATCAAGGAGCTGCAGGAAAAAGAGCAGAAGATCCAAACCCTAGAGGAGCAACTCGCAAAAGTGCGCCAGGAACTTGCCGACACGTCCGGCCAAATGACGGCGCTGAAGGGGAAGCTTGCGGACACGTCCGGCCAAATTACGGCGCTGAAGGGGAAGCTGGCGGATAGCGAAAGAGAACTGTCCACGACCCAGCAGCGATTAAACATCGTGTCCCGCGAGGTAGACCGTTTGACTTCGGCGCGCGCACAAACGAGACCTCCGCCTGCCCCGCGTCCTGCGGATACGGCACCGTCTCCCGCGCCTTTGCCGTCACGCCGGCCGGCCGACCCGGGGACTTATGAAGTAATTCGGGAGACCGAGGTCCGCGAAGACCCTGCTGTCAACTCGCGCGTTCTCTCGCAAATCAGAAGAGGAACTAAAGTTACGGTCGTGCGGTCGGTGGGAGACTGGCTGGAGGTCAGATCCAAGCATGGGAATCCACCTGGCTTTATCTCCAGAGATGATGCTATGTTCGTCAGCAAAGCGAACTAGCGGAATGTTACGAACAACTAGCGTAGTGTCCCAAAAATCTCTTGACAGTCCCTCGGCACAGTTTCAGGCTCCACAGAGGTG
The DNA here is from genome assembly GCA_041625275.1 of Binatia bacterium. Lineage (GTDB taxonomy): Bacteria > Desulfobacterota > Binatia > UBA9968 > UBA9968 > JBFJNS01. The sequence goes on from JBFJTQ010000074.1 coordinate 8,034, forward strand.
GGACAGGAGCCCG
>JBFJTQ010000075.1:0-7966 GCA_041625275.1 Binatia bacterium
CAGCTCCCGGAAGCGAGTTTTTGACGCAAAATCTCGTTGACCTTCTGGGGGTTCGCTTTGCCTTGCGTGGCCTTCATTGTCTGGCCGACAAAAAAACCAAATATCTTCTCATTACCGCTGCGGTAGTCGCTCACCTGCTTTGGGTGATCCGCTAGCACGCGCTCAACGGCGCTCTCGATGCTGGCGGAATCCGATACTTGCTCGAGGCCCCGTTCCGCAACGATGTTGTTGGGGGAGCGCCCAGTGCTCAGCATTGCCTCGAAAACGGTTTTCGCTATTTTCCCGCTGATCTTATCCTCGTCGACCAAGCGGATCATTGCTGCGAGATGTTCCGCGGGCACGGGCCAAGTTGCGATATAGAGCTGATCGTCGAGTTTTTTCTCTTTTATCACGCGGAACAGATCGCCGATCACCCAGTTGCTGAGCGCTTTTGCATTGTCGTGGACTTGTACTGCGGTCTCGAAGTAGTCGGCGACATCCTTTCGGCTCGTTAATAGCTCGGCGTCGTAAGACGGTAGCGCGTACTGATTGATGAAACGAGCTTTGCGGGCCTCGGGCAGTTCCGGTAAGGAGGCTTGAATCCGCTCGATCCAGTCGTCGTTAATCGAAATGGGAGGCAAGTCGGGGTCTGGAAAGTAGCGGTAGTCATGAGCAAACTCTTTGCTGCGCATGGGACGGGTGACTTCCCGTTCAGGTTCCCAAAGGCGCGTCTCTTGAGTTAATGTTCCGCCCTCCGAAAGCGTTTCAATATGCCTGTGAATCTCGTATTCCAGCGCTTTCTCCACGGCCTTGAAGGAGTTGAGATTCTTGATCTCTGTCTTGGTGCCCAAAGCTTCGGTTCCTTTGGGCCTGACCGACACGTTGGCATCGCAGCGGAGGCTCCCTTCCTCCATGTTGCCGTCGCAAATGCCCAAGTATTGGAGCGTCGTGCGAAGAGATCTGAGATACGTTCCAGCCTCTTCGGCACTGCGAAGATCCGGCTCGGTGACGATTTCCAACAGCGGCACTCCGGCGCGGTTAAGATCCACCAGGCTCGCATCGCGGCGCAGATCATGGATGTTTTTACCTGCGTCTTCCTCCATGTGGATGCGGGTCAGACGGATTGATTTGCGCACTCCCCGAACTTCGATCTCGATATATCCATCAGTGCAAACGGGCAGCTCGTACTGGCTGATCTGGTAACCTTTGGGCAGGTCAGGGTAAAAGTAATTCTTTCTGGCTAGGATGCTACGCCGCGCGATCTTGCAGTGTGTGGCAAGGCCGGCAAGGATGGCAAATTCCACCACCTTTTTGTTCAGCACAGGCAAGACACCTGGATAGCCCATGCAAACCGGACAGGTGTTTGCGTTTGGCGGCTCGCCGAACTTCGTGGAGCAGCCGCAAAAGATCTTCGCTTCGGTCAGCAACTGGGCATGGACCTCGAGTCCGATGACGCTTTCGTGTTTCATACCGGCCTAAAGATTGGGTTTCCTCTCGTGCCATGCGCTGGTCTGCTCATAAACGTGGCCGACGCGCAGAACTGTGGCCTCATCAAAGTCTCTCCCGATCAGTTGCAGGCCGATAGGCAGCCCGTCATTATCAAAACCGCATGGCAAAGACATGGCAGGCAGGCCCCCGAGGTTGGCGGAGATGGTATAAATATCGGAGAGGTACATCTGAAGAGGATCTTGAATTTTCTCGCCGATTTTAAATGCGGTGGTGGGCGCTGTCGGAGTAACGATGACGTCGCAGCGCTTGAATGCCTCCTCGAAATCTTGCCGGATCAGGGATCGAACCCTTTGGGCTTTAAGATAATAGGCGTCGTAGTATCCGGCCGAGAGCGCGTAAGTGCCGAGCATAATGCGTCGCTTGACTTCGGTGCCGAACCCCTCTTCTCTAGTTGACATGTAAGTCTCGATAAGATCCTTAGCCGGGGCACGATAACCGTATTTCATGCCGTCATAGCGAGCCAGGTTGGAACTCGCCTCGGCGGTTGCGACGATATAATAGACAGCCACGGCGTACTCCGTGTGAGGCAGTGAAATCTCCTCCACCGAGCAACCGTTTTTCTCCAATTGGCGGATAGCCTCGCGCACTGCGCTCTCGACCTCCGGTTGCATCCCTGAGACGAAGTATTCCTTGGGGACGCCGAGGCGAAGATTCTTGACGTCGCCATTCAGTGATTGGCTGTATGGGGCAACCGGCCGATCCAAGCAGGTGGAATCCGCAGAATCGGGACCGGCTATGGCTTCGAGCAAGAGCGCCGAGTCCGGAACGTCTTTGGTCATGGGGCCCACCTGATCCATGGATGAGGCGAAGGCGATAATGCCGTAGCGGCTGACTCGCCCGTAACTTGGCTTGAGACCCACGATTCCGCAGCATGCGGCCGGTTGACGAATCGAACCGCCCGTGTCTGTGCCCAGCGCGGCGATGCACTCGTCGGCGGCCACGGCTGCGGCCGAGCCGCCAGAGGAGCCTCCAGGGACGCGATCGTTGTCCCAAGGATTGCGCGTCGAGAAAAAGGCCGAGTTCTCGCAGGACGATCCCATGGCAAACTCGTCGAGATTGGTTTTGCCGACGATGACGGCCCCAGCGCGCCGAAGTCTTGCCACAGCCGTGCTGTCATAAGGCGGTACGAAGTTCTCCAGGATTTCAGAAGCGCAAGTGGTGCGCACGCCTCGCGTCAGGAAATTGTCTTTAATGGCCAGTGGAATCCCGACCAGACTGGAAGAGATTTCTCCGCGCTTCAGTTGTTCATCGGCTGCCTTTGCCTGCTCCAAGGCGGCCTCCCGGCACAAGGTGACATAAGCATGCACCCGCCCATCCGTTTCCGAAATGCGGCGAAATACGGCTTCCGTAAGCTCCTGGGAGGAAAGCTCGCGGCGGCGCAGCCGAACGCTGGCTTCGTGAAGGGTGAGTGCGGCAAAGTTCATTCAATGATCTTTGGAACTTCGATGAATGGGCCGTTCTTGGCGGGTGCGTTGGCTAGCAAGGCGTCGACATTGGGTTGGTTCGTGACCTGGTCTTCACGAAAGGCATTAACGACGTCGGTGAAGCGAAGAAAGGGCTCGACCCGAGAGGTGTCCAGACGGTTCAACGTCTCCATGTACTGCAAAATCTTGTCGAGCTGTTCCGTTAAGCGTTCTTCCTCTTCGGGGCTCAGCCGGAGGCGGGCGAGAACGGCGACGCGCCGGACCTCTTCGCGTGTCAGCTTCATGGCAAATCTGTAACACAAGCACGGCGGCAATGGCAATCCATCAACTCTATCGCATGATTTAACTTGCACATCACTTATTTGCAGTTAGTTTGCCTTTTGGCTACAAGATGGGTGTCATGGGCCAAAGGCAATCACCCTTAACTGCCGAAATCGTCATATCCCCTGGCTCGGGCCAGATTGAGGAGATGGCTTATGCCCGCGGCTTTCGGCATATTGCCGGCCTGGACGAGGTGGGACGGGGGCCGCTCGCAGGGCCGGTGGTTGCTGCCGGGGTGATCCTCCAGCGAGGATTTACGCATCCTGCCATCAAAGACTCGAAGTTGTTGACTCTTGCCCAACGCGAGACAGTGGCGCCCGTCATCAGAGAAAATGCGGTGAGCTGGGCGATCGGGGTTGTGGACGTCGAAGAGATCGATCGCGTCAATATTTTGAATGCGAGCCTCATGGCCATGGCGAAGGCGTATCAAGGGCTGCGACCTGCCCCGGATTATTTGCTTATCGATGGCGATCAGGTAATCCCGTGCGAGTTCCTTCGCATTGCAGGCGACGGGAGCAAAGCGCCGGAACAGAGAACGATCGTCAAGGGAGACCGTTTATGCCTCTCAATCGCGGCGGCATCGATTTTGGCGAAAGTAGTTCGCGACGAGCTGATGGTGGCATTGGACCGAGAGTATCCCCAGTACGGGTTTGCCAAGCACAAAGGGTACGGCAGTTCCGCACACCTTGAGGCTTTGCGTCGTTTTGGTCCCTCTCCAGTTCATCGGAGGAGTTTCCGGCCCGTGCGGGCTCTCTGCGGCGGTTCAGGCCGAGATGGCGCACCGCTATTGGGGAAGGATTAAAGTTGGGAAATACGAAGCAACGACTTGGCAGGGAAGGGGAACAGATCGCCGAACGGTACCTCATCAAAAAAGGATACCGGCTTGTAGAGCGGAACTATCGGTGTCCGGTCGGAGAGGTCGACTTGATCGCTCTGGATCGGCGCGTTATCGTTTTTGTCGAAGTCAAAGCTCGGACGGGGCATCGCTTTGGGGAGCCGCTTGAGGCGGTAGCGCCAAGAAAGCAGCGCAAGATTATTCAGACCGCACAGTTTTTCTTGAACGAGAAAAGGCTCCAGCAGCGCGATGCAAGGTTTGACGTGATCGGCATTTCCTGGAGGGAGCGGGAACCGCGGGTAGAACATATCGAGAACGCATTCGAGGTCCCCTAGGAGATTGTTATGTTGGATGTGAAGGTCTTGCGGGAGGATTTGGCCCATGTGAAAGCGCGCATAGCGACGCGTGGAGCGGAGATCGACTGGGGTGAATTCGTCACCCTGGATCGGGAGCGGCGCGAGGCCCTGGCGAACATCGAGAGACTCAAAGAAAGGAAGAATCGGCTTTCAGGTGAAATCGGCAGGCTTAAAAAAAGCGGCGGCGACGCGAGCGCCCTGATGCGTGAAGTCGAAGAAGTGAGCGAGGCGATCGGAGTCAGCGAGGGACCGCTGGCAGAGATGGAGGCGGGATTTGAGAGATTCATGTTGCGGCTGCCGAACCTGCCCCACTCGAGCGTTTGTGTCGGCAAAAGCTCGGCAGACAACAAGGAAATTCGACGCTGGGGAGAGGCTGCGAAATTCGACTTTCCAGCGAAGAATCATTGGCAGATCGGCGAGGAGCTGGGTATTCTTGATTTCGCTCGCGCGGCAAAGCTTGCGGGCGCTCGATTTACGCTCTACAGCGGGCTTGGGGCGCAGCTGGAACGAGCTTTGATCAATTTTATGTTGGACCTGCACACGCGCGAGCGCGGCTACAAGGAGATGCTGCCCCCGGTGCTGGCCAATCGCGCGGCGCTCACGGGAACGGGGCAGCTGCCGAAATTCGAGGAGGACCTGTTTCGCATTTCCGAGCCGGAGTTTTTCCTCATTCCCACGGCGGAAGTGCCCCTGACGAACATCCATCGTGAGGAGATGCTGGAGCGCGCTGATCTGCCGATTCGTTACGTCGCCTACACGGTGTGTTTTCGTCGGGAAGCGGGCTCCTACGGGCAGGATGTGCGGGGTCTCATCCGGCAACACCAATTCAACAAGATTGAGCTCGTCAAGTTGGTGGAGCCGGAGACGTCTTATGACGAGCTCGAGGCAATGGTCGGCGACGCGGAGGAAGTCTTACGGCGCTTGAAATTGCCCTATCGCGTCGTGGAACTATGCACGGGCGACATGGGATTTTCCGCGGCAAAAACCTACGACTTGGAGGTCTGGTTGCCCGGCCAGGGAACCTATCGGGAGATCAGTTCCTGCTCGAACTGCGAAGACTTTCAGGCGCGCCGCGCGCAGATCCGTTACCGCAAGGAAAAGAAAGGCAGGCCGGTGTTCGTTCATACGCTGAATGGCTCCGGTTTGGCCGTGGGCAGAACGCTCGTGGCGGTTTTGGAAAACTACCAGCAAAAAGACGGCAGCGTGGTCATACCCGACGTCCTGCGCCCCTACATGGGAGATTTGGACCGAATCTGTTGAGCCGATTGTTGTCTTACCCCCCCGCATTTTATACTCTATAAGGCAGAATCGCATTGCGGCTCTTGCGATGCGGCATCGTAACCACTCTTTGCAGGTTTCTTTCGTGGAGGGATGAATGACCCATCATCAACAACGCGTACGAGCATTGTCGGGGCGAGGGTCAAGATAAATCTTTGACGGCGTTGAGCCGAATGCATGGCGGCAGCGCCATACTAGCTTGGGTAGTGAAGTGCCATGGCTTCCGCGGGCAACGTTTTCTTAAGCAATTTCAGCGCAGCGCTATTACTTTCTGTTTTAATCGTTGTTTCTGGTCAAAACGGCGTTGGGGCGGGGGTATTTGAGGAGGGGTTGAAAGCTTACCAGCGCGGCGAATATGAAACGGCTTTTAAGGAGTTTCGCTTCTTGGGCGAACGGGGAAATGGACAAGCCCAGTTCAATCTTGGTGTGATGTATGAAAGCGGACGGGGTGTTACGCAGGATTTTAAGGAAGCCGCGCGCTGGTACCGGGAAGCGGCGGAGCAGGGCATCGCCCAAGCGCAGTTCAACTTCGGCGTGATGTATGACGAGGGTCGTGGTGTTCCGCAAGACGATAAAGAAGCAGAGCGGTGGTACCGCGCGGCCGCCGAACAGGGCTTTGCCATGGCGCAGGTGAACCTGGGTGTAATTTATGACAAGGGTCGAGGAGTGACGCATGATTACACGGAAGCCGCGCGCTGGTACCGGGAAGCGGCGGAGCAGGGCATCGCCCAGGCGCAGTTCAATCTTGGTGTGATGTATGAAAGCGGACGGGGTGTTTCACAGGATTTTAAGGAAGCCGCGCGCTGGTACCGGGAAGCGGCGGAGCAGGGCATCGCCCAGGCGCAGTTCAATCTCGGCGTGATGGCTGAAAACGGCCAGAATGGTGCGCAGGACTACGAGGAAGCCGCGCGCTGGTACCGCGAGGCGGCTGAACAGGGATACGCCCATGCCCAGTACAACCTGGCCTTGCTATATGCCTATGGCCAGGGGGTGCCACAGGACTACGAAGATGCGGAGCGCTGGTACCGCGCCGCGGCCAGGCAGGGATATGCAAGCGCGCAGTACAATCTGGGAGTGATGTATTACAACGGTGGGGGAGAGCCTCCGGACTACGTGTCTGCGCATATGTGGTTCAATCTCGCGGAAACAAGCGGATCCCAAGAAGCATTGCGCGACAAAAACGTTGTTGGAAAACTGATGACACCTGCACAGATTGAGGAAGCCCTGCGTATGGCGAGAGAATGGACCGTGAAGCGTCACAAATAGTCTTTTTTTAAAGCAAATTATATCGATTGATATGTCCATGACCCCAGAACGCATCAAAAGCTTGAGAAAGGCGCTCAAGCTGACACAGCAGAAATTGGCAGACATCATAGGCGCCAGGCAGCACACGGTGGCGCGCTGGGAAACGGGGGTGCATCAACCGAAAGGCGCCTACCTAAAGGCGCTTCGAGAACTGGCGGCGAAGAAAAAGAAATAGGAAACGGCACATGAAGAGCGCCACCCGGCGACCAAACGGAGATACATGCCGAATTCGGAGGGATGCCGTCCTTGCCGCGGGTCAAATGAGCGCGTTTCCCGTCTCTGAAGCGCAAAATACGTTGACCGTGAATTGGGAGCAGGGTCGCAAATCTAAACAGAAATTGTTAGAGAGAAGAGGATATGTGCGGAGCCTTCTGTCGTGCATCTGAAGAGGGTGTTGGAGGGGTGGGAGAGCGGTTTAATCCACCGGTCTTGAAAACCGGCGTCCACTCAGTGGACCGCGAGTTCGAATCTCGCCCCCTCCGCCAGCTGATAATAGCGATTGCATCCACGTCCGACTCCCAATAATGGAAAGCGTTCAGCGAGGACCTTGCCCGCAAGAAGCGCCGGTTTTGCTAAGCTGTTTCGACACAGGGATTGAGAGACTGCCCGCCTAGGCGACCGTCAGGGGATTCGGGGGAGTGACCATGGAAAAATGGCAGCAGCACTTTTCAATCGGGTACTTCATCATCGCCGTGATTATACTAATCGCCTTGCAAACCTTTTTTGCGTCTCCGCGCGTCGAATCCATCGACTACAGCCGCTTCAAGGCGCTGGTCAAGAAAGGGTTGGTGTCAAATCTCGTTCTGGGAGAAAAAACGATCCGCGGAGAAGTCAAACCGGCGGGAATCAAGGAGGCCCTCTCGCCCGAGCAACTTAGAACATGGAGCGATGACATAAAGAATGGAAAAATGCCTTTGCCATTCGTTGCCGTGAGGGTTGACGATCCCGAGCTCGTCGCG
>JBFJTQ010000076.1:0-7849 GCA_041625275.1 Binatia bacterium
CCTACAAGGCATCGGCCTATTGACCACGGGCAGAAGGCCTGCCTCTGTGGAGCAACCAAATGTAAAGAAGCGTTGGGGACACTGCACTATCTCCCGTGAACATATGGGGGCGGCATCCCACCCGCCGTGAAGCGGTTCCGTCCTGCGATGCGTCAGTTGCATGCAACGCATCCAAAAGTTGCAGCGGTCACTGGCCCGCACTACAATGACCGCGTAACAGAAATAACTTTTTTCAGATCAACAAGGAGGCGCTAAATGGCAGCGACTGTAAAAAGGATCGTGCTCTGGCGTAAAGAGGTTGAAAATAGGGCTGGAATGCTTGCCAGTGCGCTTGCACCTCTTGCCCACGCAAGGACAGACATTCAAGTGGTGATGGCTTATCGCTTTCCTGGCGAAGAATCCAAAGCGGCCATTGAGCTCTATCCAGTCACGGGGAGAAAGCCCGTAACCGCAGCCAAGGAAGCCGGCTTTAGCGCCTCGGCCATTCCGGCCCTGCTGGTCGAAGGCGATAACAGCGCGGGCTTAGGCTATGCGACCTCACAGGCTATCGCCAATGCGGGCATCAGCCTGGATTTCCTCGTAGCCCAGGTTGTGGGAAGAAAATATTCTGCCGTGTTTGGTTTCAAGTCTGACGCTGACGCCGCAAAGTGTGCTGCAATAATTCGAAAGTCCGGTGCCAGAAAGAAGCGATAAGCTTTTATCCAAATTTTTTCAGAGCGGCTCGAGGGACCGTATCTTGAAGGCGGCCCGCAAGCCATCTTGGGTGATGTTACAGACAGCCGGGGCCTGTACTAAAGCCGTACGCTCACGCAGCCGCGGCATGCGCACTCACCGCCCTCGCCGCCGCGTGAGTGGTAGCGGGCTTTTGTTGGATTCGAGACAATTAGATCCTAGCAAGCCTACGCCCCACGGAATTATCACTCGTCCTGGACGCTGGACTCAAGGCAGGTGAGCACCTCGTTGATGTTAGGAGAGACGGATTCATATTCGTAGGGAGTAATTTTAGTCGGCTCCTCTAGCACCGCGTCTATCTTCTGCTGTAACGCTTTCCGCTGCGGCGATGCTGCCCACCGATCCCAGTCTTCAGCACTTTTCCACGTGCTTACGACCAGGTGTAGAGAAGGGTCTTCGATTGAGCGCAGGGTCTCCGCGGAAATGTAGCCTTCGGCATCAACAGCCTTGGACCGAAGGTCCCTCACCGCCTCGTTAAGTTCTGTTTCTTTTCCCGGCTTGACTTTTCTTTGAATCAGGATTTTGACTACCATGGTCATCCCTCCGTGATAGGTAAATGCCGCTTCGTAGCTCCATTAAAAGCCCCTGACACCAATTGGAACGCCATACAATCTGCGCGCTACGCTTGTGTCTCCTCTGGCGGCGGCTCAGCCGACGCCCCCGCTTTTACGACTCGTTCAACATCTCCTGATGATAATTTAATCAATTCGACATTAAGTGCAATCTCGCCGTCTTGGAACCAAGTTGCCTCCACAAACGCTCCCATAATGGAGAAACTCGTCTTGTGCCCCTCGCATTAAGCCATGGTGGACATTTCGGACGAGTTGGGTTAGGGAGGAGTGTGCGCTGAGGCTTGGCTGGAAAAATCAGCTCTTGGGTGGGCGCAACAACGCAGTCGCAATGAAAATAAACAGCGGGAGGAAAGTAGCATGATGCGCGAGATTGAAGAAGTGATGAACAAGGTAAGGGAGAAGAGCGATCACCAGCCGGTGTTCATACAGGCGATTCAGGAGGTGTATGAATCGATAGAGCCGGCGGTGCAGCGTCATCCTCAGTACGTGCAGCACAATATTTTGGAGCGTTTGGTGGAGCCCGAGCGGATGATTATATTTCGGGTACCGTGGCTCGACGATCAGAACAACATTCGGGTCAATCGGGGTTATCGCATAGAGCTCAACAGTGCCATTGGGCCGTACAAGGGGGGGCTGCGGTTTCATCCGAGTGTGAACTCTGGGATTCTCAAATTTTTGGCATTTGAGCAGACGTTCAAGAATGCGCTGACGACGCTACCGATGGGTGGTGGCAAGGGGGGCTCGGATTTTGATCCCAAGGGCAAGAGCGACATGGAGGTGATGCGTTTTTGTCAGTCGTTTATGACCGAGCTATTTCGCCACATTGGTCCGGACACTGATGTACCGGCGGGGGACATTGGGGTAGGGGGGCGGGAGATTGGGTATTTATTTGGCCAGTACAAGCGGATTCGCAACGAGTTTTCGGGTGCGTTGACGGGCAAGGGGCCGAAGTGGGGGGGCTCATTGATTCGGCCCGAGGCGACGGGGTACGGGGCGGTCTATTTTGCGCAGGAGATGCTCAAGGGCAGGGGCGACGATTTGAAGGGCAAGGTGTGCACGGTTTCGGGTTCTGGCAACGTGGCCCAGTACACGGTGGAGAAGCTCAACCATCTTGGGGCCAAGGCGGTGACGCTTTCGGACTCCGACGGTTTTATTTATGATCCGGCCGGCATTGATGAGGAGAAGCTTGCCTGGGTGATGGATTTGAAGGAGGTGCGTCGCGGGCGCATTCGCGAGTATGCGGAGAGGTTCAAGGTGGAGTTTTTTGCGGACAAGCGGCCCTGGGGGGTACCCTGTCGATGCGCCTTTCCCAGCGCGACGGAGAACGAGATCAGCGGGGCGGATGCCGAGGCGCTGCTGCGCAACGGCTGCATGCTGGTCTCGGAGGGGGCCAACATGCCCTCGGAGCCGGACGCGGTACACCAGTTTATCGACAAGAAGATCTGTTACGGTCCGGGCAAGGCGGCCAATGCCGGCGGGGTGGCGATTTCGGGTCTGGAGATGAGCCAGAATTCGCTGCACTACAGTTGGCCGCGCGAGGAAGTGGACCGCCGCCTGCAGGAGATCATGCACAGCATTTACACGGCGTCCTCTAAAACCGCGGCCGAGTACGGGCAGCCGACCAATCTGGTGATGGGGGCCAACATCGCCGGCTTCGTGAAAGTGGCCGACGCCATGATCGATCAGGGCGTCGTCTGATTCAACTGATAGTCGATGGCCATTGGATTGCCGCTAAAGATCGGAATTGGAATTCATGGCAAGGAAAAGCCCCGAGTACGGTTCTGACCTGATTGTCGATCTCCTCAAGGCTTTTCGGATCGAGTATGCCGCGCTCAATCCGGGAGCCTCGTTCCGCGGGCTTCATGACTCGCTGGTAAACTACGGCGGCAACCGCATGCCAGAAATCATTCTCTGCTGTCACGAAGAGATTGCCGTCACCATGGCCTTTGGCTATGCGCGCGTTACCGGAAAGCCGATGGCTGCAATCGTCCACGATATTGTGGGATTGCAGCACGCAACCATGGCGATCTATAACGCTTGGTCCAGTCGAGTGCCGATCCTCGTGCTAGGTGGAACGGGACCCATGGACACGACCAAGCGGCGCTCGGGAACCGATTGGGTGCATACGGCGCTCGTCCAGGGGCAGCAGGTTAGAGATTACGTGAAATGGGACGATCAGCCGGCCAGCGTTGAGAGCGTTCCCGAAGCGTTGATAAGAGCGCACCGGCTTGCGACCACCGAGCCGCAAGGCGCGGTCTGGATGAGCGGATCGAGGAGGAAAAGCTCGTCAAATGGGAGGAAAGACCCATCTCGTCCGTCCGGCTTGTCGCGGAGTTGGCAGAGGTTCTCAAAGACGAGGACTATGTGTTGACGCATGGCACGTCCGCTTTAAAGGAGAGGCACTTTCTCAATCTCGGGAAATACAATCAATTCATCGGCCGGCGCTGGCATGGCGGAGTTGGCGTGGGTCTGCCCGCCTCACTTGGAGCAGCGCTGGCGCTCAAGGGGTTTGGCAAGCTCTGCGTCGGGATTCAGCCGGATGGTGATTTCTTGTTCGGGCCGAGCGCCCTTTGGACGCTTGCTCATCACGAAATCCCGTTGCTGATGATCGTTTTTAACAACCGCTCTTATTACAACGATGAAGAGCATCAGCGCGTCGTGGCCGTGGAGAGGCAAAGACCCGTTGAGAATCGGATTGTCGGCATTCGACTGGAAGGGCCCAATGTCGATTTCGCCAGGCTAGCAGAAAGTTACGAGGTCCGGGGAATTGGGCCCATTACGGAGCCTGCTGAACTCCAGGGAGCGCTTCATAGCGCCGTGCGCGCCATTAAGGAGACGGGACGCCCGGTGCTCGTCGATGTTGTGACACAGAACCGTTGAGCACGGGCGCCCCAGACCACATCCGAGGCTGTATCGGTTTATCCTCGCGGAACTACTGCCCCAGCAAAGCACGCATGCGTTTTACTATATCGGGAGGCTGCGACATGACTTCGTGCGCTAGCTTTTCCAGCTCGTCGGCCGACGAGGGGTCGATTTCCAGTTTTTGCCTGGTTGCGTCGGCGTTAAACTCTTCGTCCTTCATCGTTTTCTCAAACGCGTCTTGAAGGGTTTTCACCAGTTCCTTGGGTGTGCCAGGGGCCATCACGTACGGACGGCCGAAAACGCTGGATGCGAGGGTCAGCTTGGCCACGCTCCTGTTGGCATCCGAGCTTTTGTACTGATCCATTAACTCATAGATCGTCGGCGTATCTGGAAGCCGCTTGTCGCGCCGGGTCCCGGTTTGCATCAGCACGCGGACGAAATTTTTCTTGCGCCATGTGTGAAACGGTTCACGAGCGAAGAAAGCGGTCAGAGTAAACGCGCGGCAAACCACTTCGCCGCGCTCGACGGCTAGATCGATGTCCTGCCCCGCCTGATAGCCCAAAACGACCTCGAATTTTGTGTTGATGACTTCATCCAGCAGTTTGGGCACCCAATAGGCCGTGGAACTGGTGCCGGTTGCCCCACATTTCGGAGCCTTGGGATTTTTGATGACATCGTCCATCGTCTTATAAGGAGTATCAGCCCGCATATAGAGGAGGTGATTCGATGTGACGGGACTTCCTAGCCATTCGAACCTCTTATAATCGTACTGAACCTCCGGTCGGCCGACGAGCTGATCAAAATAGAGCGCCGAATAGATGGCGCCGATAGTGAGCCCATCGGGTTTGGCAACGCGGTAGACGTGATTCGCCGCGATCAAGGATGCGGCGCCGGGCATGTTTTGCACGATGATGTTGGGACGGCCCGGGATATATTTAGGCATGTGCTGGGCGAGCAGGCGGGCGTAGAGGTCGTACACATCCCCCGCCTTGGTACCCGGGATGATCGATATGGTTTTCCCCTCGTAAAACGGGGCGCCGGCATAAGTCGCCGACGCAGCCAACATCAGACAGATCGTGAGCACTGACAGTCCAGAAAAGATTCTATTCTTCATGGCTAACCTCCGCGTTTGAGTTAAGCAGTGCCGCATTGCGTTTCCACGTTTACCTGCCGCTCCAACTCCCTCTAAGGCAAAGCCCGGAGTTGGCCGGTTATTGCTTCCGCAGCCGATTCCGGTGCTCCGACTTTAGTCCCCCCGCAGGGACAATTGCGATTATCATTAGTTGCAGGGCTTTGCAAGCCTCACGATAGCCGTGATGACCGTCCTGCAAGTCAGGCGATGTTGCATCCGCGAATGCGAAGTTGGGGAGAGCGCAGCGGCCTAGAGCGCACTTTTTGCGACTAGAGGAGTAGCTGATGCGCGCCTTTATTTTCCTCTTGGGTCTAAGAAGTCCCGCAGCCAATTGCCCACCGTGTTGAACGCCAGGATGGTAAAGAAGATCGCGGCGGCGGGAAAGAAGATGACATGCGGATACGTCCGCATGGCACGCCAGCCGTCTTGAGCGAGGGTGCCCCAACTCGTGCCCCAGGAACTGTAGGGATCATTGATGCCTAGCCCGATGAAGCTCAGCGTGGATTCGGCAAGGATTGCCGCAGGAATGCTGAAGGTGAGGGTCACGATGATCGGGCCGACGATATTGGGCAGGATATGCCTGGCGAGAATGCGCCGTCGGGAGGCGCCCATGGCGCGAGCGCCCTCGATATAAGCAAACTCCTTGGCTTGAAGGACCTGGCCGCGGGCGATACGGGCAAAGCGCACCCAAGTCACCAGGCCCAGAGCCACCAGCAAACCGACGATGTTTCTGCCGAAAAGCAGAGACAGCAAAATAAACATGAGCATGTCCGGCAGACTGTAAAAAATGTCCACGACGCGCATCATGTAATTGTCGAGCGCCCCGCCCTTGAAGCCGGAAATCAGTCCATAGGCGGTGCCGATCCCAAGGGCCATCAGCGCGGTGCCGAGTCCAACCGTTATGGACACCCTCGCCCCATAAAGAACTCGGGTGAGTAAGTCCCGGCCAAGGCCATCTGTGCCCATCCAGTGACTCCACGTCGGCGGTTCCAGAATCCGTTCCTGTTGCAGTCCGCCAGGGGCATAAGGCGAGATCCAAGGCGCGGCGAACCCAGTCACGACCATGACGGCGATGAAGAAGACGCTGCCGAGCAAGAGCAAATCGGCTGGTCGCTTTGAGGGATTTTGATTTGCGCTTCTATCCACGACGCTTCAACCGGTTCGGATTCTCGGGTCGACATAGCCGTACAGAAGGTCCACAAGAAAATTGGCGCCAACCAAAAGGGCCGTGTAGACCAGCGTCACGCCCATAATAAGAGGATAGTCGCGATCCGTCACGGCCGTGATGAAGAATCGCCCCATCCCCGGGATCGCGAAGACATACTCGACAACGAAGGACCCCGTTAAAAGCGCGGCGGTAAGAGGTCCCATGACCGTCAGCACAGGCACTAGCGCGTGCGTCAACCCATGCTTGAGCACTACGACCGTTTCGCGCAACCCCTTAGCGCGAGCGGTTCTAATGAAATCTGCACCGAGGGTTTCCAGGAGCGTCGAGCGGATCAATGCCGTCAGATAGGCTGCCGGAGCGGCGCCGAGCGTCATCGTCGGCAAAATGGCGCTGCCCAGGGTGTCCCAGCGCCCCGCCTGAAACCATCCGAGTTGCAGGGCGAAGGCCCAGATCAAGACTGCGCCGAGGATGAAGTGAGGCAGTGAAATACCCATCGCCGCGCCTAACAAGCAACAACGGTCGATCCAGGATTCGCGGAAGTAGGCCGCCAGAGTGCCTAAGGGCAACGAGACCAGAAGAGCGAAGCAAATGGCGAGGATGCCCAAGTGCGCCGAAACCGGCAAGGTTTCGCGAATGATTTCATTCACTCCGCGATCAAGATACTTATAGGAAGGCCCGAGGTCGCCGCGCAGGGCAGCCGTTACATAGCGCAGGTATTGCCGAGTCAGCGGCTCGTCGAGATGGTATTTAGCCTCGATGTTGGCGAGCACCTCAGGGGGCAGCCGGCGCTCGCGATCAAAGGGTCCCCCGGGCGCAAGGCGTAATAAAACAAACGTCAGCGTAGCCACGACCCAGAGCACAACCAGACCGTGCAGGAATCGTCGTGAGACAAACAAAGCCATGAATCGCTCGGCGAAGCGAAAGGTGACGCAAGAATAAATCGTTTTTCGGGTCGATCAATCGAATCTCAGGAGGCGGAACCTGCTTTTTTTTCCAGCGTGACGCTGAGCCCGTCTTTACGAATATGGATCTGGCTGCAGTCCGAACGCCGGGTGAGCTCCTGTACCAACGCGATCAACGGTTTCTTGGCGCTGATGTACTCTTTGGGCCCGCTAGCCGCGCGCATGGCATCGACGTCATCCTTCCCGACCACATAACGCATCAGCAATTCGTCATCGTTGACACCTGGCCCCCCAAGCTTTGCTCGAACCTCGTCAATGCTTGGTTGGGGGGGCTCCCACTTGGCGAATTCCTTCGCCCGGGGACGAGCCAAAAGCTTGTCCTTGACGTTGGGATCGACCTCACTGGCTGCCTCCTCCCCCCAATGCCCGAGAGCGTATTGAATCACTTGATCGGTTACCTGTTCGTAGCGTCCACCCCGGA
>JBFJTQ010000077.1:0-7826 GCA_041625275.1 Binatia bacterium
AAACCGATCGTGCGCCGTTCCTTGACCGCGGATGTGAAAATCGGTCTCTGCACGGGTGGTTACAGTCAGCGTGCCCGGGCCCTTCATGGCCTGAAAGGCGTTCTGGACAAGGTTGAGGAAGACCTGGGTGAGCTGTCCTCGGTCCCCTCGGATCGGCGGCAGACTGGGATCGAAATTCTTCTTCACGGTGATCTGCGCTTCATCGCTCGTTGGACCCTCCAAAATAAGAACATCGTTGAGCACTTCGTGGATGTTGAGGGGAGCGAGATTCAACTTTGCCGGCCGCGAAAGGTCGAGCAACTGCTCGATCAATTGGTTGACCCGATCCACTTCCCGGATCATGATGTTGATGTAGTCGAGTCGCGAAGGATCTTCATCCAGGGACCGGCGCAGGAGTTGCGCCGCGCCCTTAATGCCGCTGAGGGGGTTGCGAATTTCATGCGCCAAGCCGGCCGCCAAGGTTCCCATGATCGATAGGCGGTCGGCCCGTTTGAGATCTTCCTCGAGTTCTCTGCGATGTGTGAGATTGCGCATGAGAATGATGCTGCCGATAAAGTTGCCGTTTGGATCCCTGAGCGGCGAAACCGTAACGCTGACAGGGACTTGCCGGCCTCCGCGAGTTATAAAATCGCCTTCGCCGCGGGCGCTTTCTTGCCGCGGCGGCCAACTTTTCTTTACCAGTCCGTCGAGCCATGGCGCCTTACGAGTAATGCGCGCAAAGGGTTCTTGCAGGGCGCGGGATGCGGGCACCTCCGTAAGCAGTTCGGCCGCTTCATTGAAAAACGAGACTTTTCCTTTCTGGTCCAGGGTAATCACGCCGTCTTCCAGGCTCGCAAGAACTTGATCCCAGGAGATGGGGGATTCGGGTGCGGCGTTGCGAGGGTTGATGGCTTTCATGGCGTCTGGGTGCGCAAGCGCTGAAAAATCATAACAAATAAACGTCGCCGCGCAAACGGTCGGCGGGCGGGCGGGCCTTGCAAAGGCGGCGCCCGCTATGGTAGAAAAACATTACACTTTTGGAGTTTACACCGGAGTGGGCTCTGCCCGCTTTTTTTGTTTTTGGGGTTATGAAAATGGATGCTACCGTTGCGCGGGTCTGGGAACTCGCGGCCCCGCTGGCGGAGGATGAGGGCATGGAAATTGTGGATATTCAATTTCGCCGGGAGGGTAGCCGCGGCGGCAAGGTGCTCCGATTGTACTTGGACAAAGAAGGCGGTCCTAACTTCGACGACCTCAGCCGTGTTAGTCGGCAACTCAGCGAGCTTCTGGACGCTCACGAAACAGTCCAGGGGGCCTATACCCTGGAGGTCTCGTCGCCGGGTATCAATCGCCCGCTAAAAAAGCTGGAGCACTTCGAGCGGTTTATCGGCAAACGCATCCGAGTCCAAACGCGGGAAATGATCGAGGGCCGGCGGTCGTTTTTGGGAATTCTGAAAGCCGTTGAGCAAGGTCAAATCACGGTGCAGCAGGAAGGCAAAGAGTATCTGATTCCGCTCGCCGTCATTGAAAAGTCGAATTACGAGCACGATTGGAGTGCATAATATGCAGCAGGATCTCAATCGAGTCATCGAGCAGGTGAGCAAGGAAAAGGGCATTGACAAGGCGATTCTGATCAGCGCGTTGGAAAACGCGATGGTCTCCGCTGCCAAAAAGACCTTTGGTCACCAGCGGAAGATTGAAGCCCAGTTCAATCCTGAGATCGGCGAGGTGGAGCTCTTTGAAGCCAAAACGGTGGTCGAGCAGGTTGGCGATCAAACGTTGGAGATCACCCTGGAGGAGGCTAAAGAAACGCTCGACCCGGACGCCGAAGTCGGCGATGAGCTCCTGTGCAAACTGGATTCCAGCATGTTCGGTCGAATTGCCGCGCAAGCCGCCAAGCAAAACATTGTTCAGCGCGTGCGTGATGCCGAACGGGAGATTATTTACAACGAATTCAAAGGCCGCGAGGGCCAACTCGTCAACGGCATCGTGCAGCGCTTTGAAAAGCGTAATATCATCGTGAACCTTGGCCGGACCGACGCAATTTTGCCGGAAAAGGAGCAAGTACCGCGAGAGCGTTACCGGCAGGGGGATCGAATTCGGGCGTACATTTTGAGCGTGGATATTACCAGTCGCGGACCTCAAATCGTCTTGTCGAGGACGCATCCTGGCATGCTCATCAAGCTCTTCGAGCAAGAGGTGCCGGAGATCTACGAAGGCATCGTCGAAGTGAAGGGAGCGGCGCGCGAGCCAGGGGGCCGCGCCAAGATCGCCGTCGTGTCGAACGATCCGGATGTCGATCCCGTCGGCGCATGTGTGGGCATGAAAGGAACGCGCGTCCAGTCGGTGGTGCAAGAGTTGCGGGGAGAGAAAATCGATATTGTTCATTGGATTGGAGATCCGGCGGAGTTTGTCTGTCGCGCCCTGGCTCCCGCCAAGGTTTCGAAAATCATAATCGATGACGAGGAGCACAGCATGGAGGTGATCGTGCCGGATGATCAGCTCTCGCTCGCCATCGGAAAAAAGGGGCAAAATGTGCGGCTGGCGTCGCGGCTGACGGGGTGGCGCATTGACGTGCGCAGTGAAGCGGAGGCCGAAGAGGAGACGCGACGCGCCCGGATGTCCATCGGAGCCATTCCCGGTATAAACAATTTGGTGGCTGAGCTGCTGTACCAGGCGGGATTTAAATCGGCCGAGGAGATTGCTGAGAGCGAGCTAGAGGAAATCCTCGAAGTCGAAGGCATCAGCAAGGAAAAGGCCGAGGCGGTTCATCAGTCGGCAAAGGAATACACCGCTGAAAAGCGCCGAAAAGAAAAAGAAGAGGAGGAGAACGCCCGGGCCCAGGAACAAACGGCTCAGTCCGGCGCGGTCGAGGAGGCGCCATCGGAGCCGGGTATTGATGCGCCGGAGGAACCGCAGCCGCAGTGATCTTGATTGAGGCCGTGGCAATCAGAGGACACCGGCCGAGGCGGACCTGCTTGGGGTGCGGGGCAAGAGACGAGCAAAGCAGGCTTTTACGCTTGGTGGTCGGACCGGAGGGAGCATTGACGGTTGACAGGCATGGTCGAGGGCGCGGGGGATATTTGCACCGCGCGCCAAGCTGTTGGCAAGCTTTCCTGCGGCGAGAAAGCACGTATCGGGCATTTCATATAGTGGTCCATAAGGATAATAAGGCGCAATTGATTCGAGATTTCACTGCCGGACACGGGGAGTAAGAGATGGGAAAAACACGAGTCCATCTACTGGCTAAAGAATTAGGGATGGAGACCAAAGAGCTTATTGCGCAACTGGACAAGATCGGCATCAGAGGTCGAAAAGCTCAGAGTTCTCTCGACGACGAAGAAGTCGCTCGGGTTCGTGGCGCTCTGGCAGCACAGGAAAAGCCTCAGGTCCATGTCGGAGAAGAAAAGGTTGTCGCCGATCGCGTTGTCACGGCAGAAAATGAAAGCCTGGGCGAAATCCAGGCGCGCGAAACCGTTGTCGAGCGCAGAGTCAAGGCGAATGTTATCCGCCGCCGCACGAGTCGTGTAGAGGTCGTTT
Organism: Binatia bacterium; assembly: GCA_041625275.1. Lineage (GTDB taxonomy): Bacteria > Desulfobacterota > Binatia > UBA9968 > UBA9968 > JBFJNS01. The sequence goes on from JBFJTQ010000077.1 coordinate 3,520, forward strand.
CTCAACCCGGCGCAACGCCTCGAGTTCAGGAGGAAACTCACGAGGCGTCGGTGGAGGTGCCCGCGGCCGATGCGCACGAAGTCCTTCAAACGCCGCTGCCCGAAGAAGACATCGATACTTTCACCGAGGCGTTGCCGGAATTCGAGTTTCTTTCCGAAGAACCCGTCAAAGCACTTATCACTGACCAGCCCGCGGCGAAAGAAGCTGCGCCGCCAGTGGAGTCCAAGGCCGAGGAGGTTGAACCTTCACCGCCACTCGAGGAAGCGGAAGCCGCGCCAGCGCCGACTCCAGAGCCGTCGCCGAATCGGGAGGAAGCACCGCGTGGGGCTCGGGTCCTGGGTCGCATTGACTTGAAGCGAAGCGTCAAAGCAGAGCCTGCGGCGCCCGTGTCAGCTCGTCGGGCTGGCCCCACTGCGGCCGTCGCAGGCGTGGCGGCGCCCGTGGTCGAAGCTGAGACTGAGAAGGGGGGCGAGGCCGGAGAAGAGAAGCCAACCAAAACCGGGCGCCACAAAAAGCGAGTCGTCAAGAAGCAAGATGTTTTGGAGTTCCGGGAAAAAGAGTTTCGCGGTGGACGTATTCCGAAGAAGAAGAGGGCGTTGCCGGGTAAAGAGCAAAAAAAGACTGAGATCACGGTGCCTAAGGCGAGCAAACGAGTCATCAAGATCTCGGAAGTCATCACAGTCGGCGACTTGGCGAGAGATATGGGCATCAAGGCCGGCGAGGTGATCAAAAAATTGATGGGACTCGGAATGATGGCCACGATCAATCAGGTCTTGGATGCTGACACGGCGACCCTGGTGGCGGCGGATTTTGACCATCAGGTGGAAAACGTCGCGTTCGATGCCGAGAGCATGTTAGAAGTCGAGCACCAGGTGGAGGAGCCTGAAACGGCGCTCCTCCCAAGGTCTCCCGTCGTGACGATCATGGGGCATGTCGATCACGGCAAGACATCGTTGCTCGATGCCATTCGCAGCACCAACGTCACGGCTCAAGAGCATGGTGGCATCACGCAGCACATCGGGGCGTACCACGTGCAGGTGGATGGGCGCGCCGTGACCTTCCTCGACACCCCGGGTCATGAGGCCTTTACCGCCATGCGCGCGCGGGGAGCCAAAGTGACCGATATCGTGGTCTTGGTCGTGGCGGCCGATGATGGCGTCATGCCGCAGACCGTCGAGGCCATCAACCACGCTCGCGCGGCCGAGGTGCCGATCATCGTTGCGGTCAACAAGATCGATAAGCCCGACGCCAATTTGGAACGGGTCAAGAGAGGATTATCCGAGCACGGGCTGAACCCGGAAGATTGGGGTGGTGATACAGTGTTTGCGCCGGTGTCGGCCAAAACCCATGAAGGAATTCCCCATCTGCTCGAGATGTTGTTGCTCCAGGCCGATATCCTTGAACTCAAGGCCAATCCCGACAAACTGGCCCGCGGAACCATCATCGAGGCCAAGCTGGACCGAGGGCGGGGGCCGGTAGCCACGGTGCTGGTCCAGGAGGGCACGCTGCGGGGAGGGGACGCTTTTGTATGCGGGGTTTTTTATGGCAAAGTGCGCGCGATGATCGACGACCGCGGGCGGAAAGTGGACGCGGCTCCGCCTTCACTACCCGTGGAGATCCTTGGTTTGCAGGGCGTGCCCCAAGCGGGCGACACTTTTATCGCGGTGGCCGACGAGTCCAAAGCCCGGCAAGTGGCGGAGCACCGGCAGAGCAAACAGCGTGAGACCGAGCTGGTCAAAACCAGCAAAGTATCGCTTGAGGAGCTCTACGACCAGATTAAAACGGGAGATGTCAAGGAGCTGCGCGTGGTTCTGAAAGCCGACGTGCAAGGTTCCGTCGAGGCCTTGAGCGAGGCTCTCACGCGGCTTTCCACCGGCGAAGTCAAGCTGCGGGTGATTCACGGTTCCGTCGGGGGCATTACCGAGAGCGATATCCTTCTGGCCGCCGCGTCGAACGCCATCGTGATCGGCTTCAACGTTCGCCCGGAATCGAAGGGCTCTGCCCTGGCAGCCCAGGAAGGTGTGGATGTCCGGCTCTATACGGTGATCTACGAGGCTGTAGCCGATGTACGCGCGGCCATGGAAGGCATGCTGGAACCCACGTATCGCGAGCAGATTCATGGCCGAGTCGAAATTCGCCAAATTTTTAACATCCAAGGAGTCGGAACCGTTGCCGGCTGTCACGTGACGGAGGGTAAAATCCAGCGCGGTCATTTGGTGCGCCTGTTGCGCGACCAAGTCGTGGTCCACGAAGGCAGGATGGCGAGCCTCAAGCGCTTTAAGGACGATGTGCGCGAAGTCGCGGCCGGCTATGAATGCGGTCTTTCTCTCGAAGGTTTCCATGACATTAAGCAGGGGGATGTGATCGAAGCTTATGAGCGCGTTCCGGTCGTGCGCCGGATCAGTCCCGTGCCCACGGCACGCGATGCGTCGCGCGCTTCAGCGGGAGACAAGCGGTAGAGCGCAGGCCGCTCCATTTGGCGCCGCTCACCATGATCGTGGGGATCCTGAAGATTAACCTGGTCCTTCCCGAGAATCACTCGCTCAAGGGCAAACGTGGCGTGCTCAAGCGCATCCAAGCACGCGTCGCGAACCGCTTCAACGTTTCCGTGACGGAATGTGGCGATCAGGATTTGTGGCAATCCGCTGTTTTGGGCTTCGGTTTGGTCGGTACCAATCAACGCATCATTGAGGCGAGTCTGCATAAAATCGTCGACTTCATCGACGACATGGGGCTGGCTCAGGTGGGAGACTCCGAAGTCGCGTTCTTTCGTTGCTAGCCCAGAGCGTTTCTATGGATTACGAGCGCTCCGACCGTGTGGGAGATCTCCTTATTGAATTGATCTCCGAAGTCCTGCGAGAACAGATTCGCGATCCTCGCGTCGCGAAGGTGACGCTGACGGCCGCCAAGGTGAGTAAAGACTTGCGCCACGCGCGGATCTATTTCAACATTCTGGGCGGGCAGGCCGACAAACAGGAGGTATTGGTAGGGCTGAGGAGCGCCACAGGATTTATCCGGTCCAAAGTCGGTCGGCAGCTAAGCCTCCGTTATGTTCCCACCCTCGAGTTTCGCTACGATGACACGGAAGACAGGGCCCGGCATATTGATGACCTGCTAAAGCTGGACAAGAGTTAGATTAGGTGCCCCGGAGGGTGGTGTGCCCGCCCGTGGATCACTAGTTGCGCTAGGACCTTCGCATTCCATGACAAAAAGCGGTTTGTTGTTGATTGATAAGCCGGAGGGACCGTCTTCGGCGCAGGTTGTTAGCAAAGTCAAGACCATGATCGCGGCGAAGAAAGTCGGTCATCTTGGCACGTTGGATCCGTTCGCTTCGGGATTGCTTCCCCTCGGCGTCAACGAGGGAACGAAGGTTGCCGACATTTTTCTGCACGCGCCCAAAAGTTACAGGGGTGTAATCGCTCTTGGGGTCGAGACGGACTCTCAGGATGCAACAGGCACCGTGGTGCAAACATGTAACGTGCCGCCTCTGACTGAAAAAGAGCTTCGCAGCCTGGAGCACCGTTTCACTGGAGAGCTGCAACAGGTCCCCCCCATGTTTTCGGCATTGAAGAAGGATGGAATGCGGCTGTACCGCTTGGCGCGCCAGGGAAAGGAGGTGCCGCGTCAGCCCCGTGCCATCCGCATCAATAAGCTCGTCTTGCGAATACTCAGCATGGCGGAGCTAGAGATTGAACTCGACTGTTCGCGGGGTACGTATGTGCGAACGCTGGCATCGGACTTGGGAAAAGCTCTAGGTTGCGGAGCGCATCTGAAGAGTCTCCGGCGCCTTGCGTGCGGCCACCTGACGGTGACGCAAGCGATTACGCTGGAGGATCTCGAGCGTTTGAATGCAGAAGAAAAAGTTCCGTTGATCCCGATCGCAAAGGCCCTGAGCCATCTGCGCGCTGTGACTTGGAACGGTTCTTGGGTGACTCGGCTTCGTTTGGGCCAGCAGGAGATTCTCAATCAGATTGGCAAGCCTCAAGAAGGCGAGCAAGTCTTGCGCCTACTGGATCCGCACGGTCATCTCGTGGCGTTGGCCGGATGGAGTGAAGAAATTCCCGGCGGCCGTTGGCGCCTCCTCAGAGTGTTTCACGGGTGACGCCGTCAATGCGCGCGACAAAACAAGTTTGACATTTCTTCGTTTTATCAGATAGTTTGAAAAGCGTGATTGAATCGCGAACAAAAATATTGTTCGCTGAAATAGCGGTGTTCCGTATGCAACACGGCAACGCCCGTCGAGCGCATGCAACATCCGCTCGGCCCAGTTTACAGAAAGGGAGAAAAGCCAGCTTATGAGTCATTCC
>JBFJTQ010000078.1:0-7799 GCA_041625275.1 Binatia bacterium
TGAAGCGCTTGACTATGGCCTCCGCGGGTTCAACCTCGTCAAGGGGAATCGGCTGAGATGCATAGCGCAGTTGCATCAGACCGCGCAGAGTCGCCATGCGTTCCGACTGATCGTCGATCAGTCGGGTGTACTCTTTGAACACTTTGTAATTGTTGTCACGACAAGCCTTCTGCAAAAGGTGAATGGTCGTCGGGTTAAAGAGATGCAACTCGCCATCCCTGCGGTATTGGTACTGGCCGTAGACTTCCAACGTATGGCCGTCCAGGGGATAGGTCGGGAATGCTCTGGCATGCTGCTGCTGCACTTCTAGGGCGATTGCCTCCAGGCCAATGCCGCCGATACGCGAAGGCGTCCACGTGAAATACTTGTCCACGAGATCTTCGCCAAGCCCCACGGCTTCGAAAATTTGCGCACCACAATAGGACTTGATGGTGGAAATACCCATTTTGGCCATCACCTTGACCACACCTTTGTACACGGCCTTATTGTATCCCTTAACCGCCTCGTGGTACGTCATGTCCTTGAGCATCCCCTCACCGATCATGTCGTTCAGGCACTCGTACACGAGATAGGGATTGATCGCCTGAACCCCGTATCCAATTAACAAGCAGAAATGATGGACTTCCCGAGGCTCGCCGGACTCCAGCACCAGTCCCACACGGGTGCGGGTGCCGCAACGGATGAGGTGGTGGTGCAGCCCCGCAGATGCCAGAAGGGCGGGGATAGGCGCGCGGGTTTGGTCGACACCCTTATCGGAAAGAATCAGAATCGTTGCCCCATTGTCGATCGCTCGATCCGCCGCCTGAAACAAGTCATCCAAAGCTTTCTCAAGGCCGGCCGCACCTTCGCTCGCGTTAAAGAGTATCGACAACGTCACGGAACGGAGTCCGGGCAGATCGACGCGCCGCAGCTTTTCCATCTCCGAGTCTTTCAGGATGGGATCTGGGAGACGGAGTTGCCAGCAGCTCTCGGGCCGAGGATCAATCAGATTTCCTTCGCTCCCGAGAGTCAGTGTCGTTGAGGTGATCAACTCTTCCCGAATCGGGTCGATGGGGGGATTGGTGACCTGGGCAAAAAGCTGCTTGAAGTAGTTGTAGAGCAATTGAGGTTTGTCAGACAGCACCGCGAGCGGCGTGTCCGTACCCATGGAGCCCACGGGTTGAATGCTGTTCTGCGCCATCGGACCAATATTAATCTTCAAATCCTCGAAGCTATAGCCGAACGCCCGGAGGCGTTGGAGTGTCGCTTGATGCTGGGAGTGGGGCTCCTCTTCGGGGACATCCGGCAAATCGCTGAAATGGACCAGATGATTTTTCAGCCATGCGCCGTAGGGGCGCGCCTTCGCCATCTGTTCTTTGATTTCCTCATCGCTAATAATCCGCCCTTCGCTGGTATCCACCAAGAACATTCGGCCCGGTTGCAGACGCCGTTTCTCCAGAACCCGCTCCGGCGGCACATCGAGGACCCCTACTTCGGATGCCATGATGACGAGATCGTCTTTGGTCACGTAGTAACGCGATGGCCGCAACCCGTTTCGGTCCAGGACGGCTCCGACCACCGTGCCGTCCGTGAAGGCGATGGACGCGGGGCCGTCCCACGGCTCCATCACGCTACTGTGATATTCGTAGAAAGCACGTTTCTTTTCGTCCATGCTTTCATGATTTTCCCAGGGCTCCGGAATCATCATCATGACGGCGTGAGGTAGAGAGCGACCGCTCAACGCCAAAAACTCAAGGCAATTGTCGAACTTAGCTGAATCGCTGCCGTCCTCCTGAATGATCGGAAAGAGTCTCTTCAAGTCATCACCGAATAGCTTCGATTCCAGCATTCCCTGTCGCGCGTGCATCCAGTTTTCATTGCCGCGCAACGTATTAATTTCGCCGTTATGAATGATGTAGCGATAGGGATGCGCTCGCCCCCAGCTCGGGAAGGTGTTGGTACTGAAGCGCGAGTGTACGACGGCGATGGCCGACTCGATTAAAGGATCGGACAGGTCGGGGTAAAAGGTGACGACTTGGCGCGGCGTGAGCATGCCCTTGTATACGATCGTCCGATGCGACATGCTGGACACATAGAAAAAATCTCCCCCCGCCAAGCCGGCGTACCGAATGGCGTTCTCCGCGCGACGACGGATGACATAGAGTTTGCGCTCAAAGTCCATGTCGTCTTCAATCGTTTCACTGCGCCCAATGAAGACTTGGCGAATGAAGGGCTCCGATATTCTCGAACTATCACCCAGATATAAATTGTCTGTGGGAACCTTGCGCCAACCAAGGAGCTTCTGTCCCTCCTCAGTGATGAGGTGCTCGAGGATTTTCTCGAATTGACGGCGCTGGCTGCGCTCATCGGGCAAGAAAATCATCCCCACACCGTATTCGCCAGGGTCGGGCAACTGAAAACCGAGCCCTTCACAAGCATCCTTAAGAAAGGCGTGCGGAACCTGCATCAGGATGCCGGCGCCGTCACCGGTATTCTCCTCGCAACCGCATGCCCCGCGATGATCTAGGTTTTCGAGAACCGTTAGCGCCTTTTCCACGATGTCATGCGATTTCTCGCCTTTGATGTTGACGACAAACCCGACGCCGCACGCGTCATGCTCGAAAGCCGGATCATAGAGTCCCTGCTTGGGAGGTAAACCAGAACTAGTCATACTTCTACCCTTCTTCCACCTAACATTTTAAGGCACTGATCAACTATCAGAATCTTTACGAACGGGGAGTTGGCAAGCTGCGTGATTCCTAGCCAATATCCAAAACCCTCGTGCGCGTCAATATCAGCCTGCACTAGAAAACGATTATCGTTTTTTCCCAATACCAGGCTCCGTCAGACGCTGCCGCAAGTTCAAAGCTTGATTCTCCTTGGCGGTCGACAACACGACTCTTGTCACCGTGCGCGTCACTCCCTCCACGGATCGAATTTCGCCAAGCAATTTCTCCAACGAACTCGTGTTGGCCGACTTTACCTTCAAGAAGAAGCTTTCATCTCCCGTGACATGGTGGCATTCCAAGACATCGTGATGGTCAACCATGCGATCAGCGAAATTGTCGATGTCCCGTTGGTTACCGATCGAGACGCCGATGAAAGCCGTTATATCCTTGCCGACCTTTTTGCCATCCAAAAGAGCTTGATAGCCTTTGATGATGCCACTGGCTTCCAGTTTTTTCACTCTCTCCAGGACAGCGGGTGTGGACAGCTCAACTTCTTCAGCGATGTCCGCAAGACGGGTCCGCCCGTTAACTTGAAGAATATAGAGTATTTTTAAATCGATTTGATCGAGCAAGTTAATATTATTAGGCAAATGTAGTTTTTTTATTAATAATCTTATGTCATTAATGAAAAAGCATGTCAAGCGCTTTTGCGCGATTTTCTCCTTAGCGCCAAATAACCCACTAAGGGGGGAACAACCTTAGACAACCCGCCAAAGCATGATAGGGCGGCGCTAAAGCGCCTGGGGGTAGAGAAACCAAAAAGATCGAATTACGAGGCAGAGATTAAGAACCGGTAAGCTAAAAGGGATTCGCGCCGACTCTATTTTCTAGGCTTCTAAGGTACGCCAGCTACCCGCTGATATAGCGTTCAAGCTGCTCGATGATAAATTTTTGTTCGTCAATGATGGACTTGACTAAATCGCCGATGGAAATAACACCACAGAGCCGCCCCTCTTCGAAGACCGGAAGGTGCCGTATCCGCTTCTCCGTCATGACGACCATGCATTCTTCGACTCCTTGGTGGGGTTCGGCATATGCAACCCGGGGCGTCATGATTTCGCGCACCTCTGTGGTTCGAGACGAACGGCCCTGGAGAATCACCTTCCGCGCGTAATCCCGCTCCGAAATGATCCCCACTACTTTGTCCGCCTCCATGACCAAGAGCGCGCCGACTTCCTTCTCAGCCATGATCTTCATGGCATTGTAGACAGAATCACTGGGTCCAACGGACCAGACGACATTACCTTTGACTCGCAGGATATCTCGAACCTTTTTCATGAAATGTCTCCCCGTTAGCGCAAAGACAACCACCGATGAGAGGACTACGCCTAACAACGAATCGCCGTTGGCTCCAAGACTACTGCTGAGGGTAGCTTTTGTAAAGTGCCATTTCGACGTCTCTGCGGCTGCGCCGCCTTCGTCTGAACCCCACGAGCAACCCGCGTGAATACGCAGCTCGCAGCGGCAGCGAGACGCTGGATTTGACACCGGCAGCGATGCCGGCTACGCAAAAGTTGGTGGAAACGTCAACTTGAGAACAGCGGACGGCTTAACCGCAGCGACTCCACAATGCCTGCCATCGGCGGTTAAACGGCAATGTTCTCGTCACCCCGATCATTGGATGCAACAAATCCCTCTTCGATCCACGGGCATTCGAACATAAGCGAAGGGTGAGTAGAAACAAGTGCTTTTAGCATATCGCGCGCACGCCCGTCTGATGCATCGGCCTTGACTGATTCTACCCACGCCCAGGCAGCCCCAACGAGCTGACCTTGACGTTGGAGACTGATTCCGAGGTTCCGGTACGCACTGGGTCGGCGTGAATCGAGGCTGATGGCGATGCGACAGTGGCGTTCCGCCTCCTGAAAGCGGCCGAGATGATTCAAACAGTAAGCCAGGTTGTTGTGGAGCACATAAACGACTTTAAGTTTTGTTGGGTTAAGTCGGAGCGCGGCCTGAAAGTGATTTAAGGCAGTCTCCAGGCGCTGCTCATCCGTAGCGATTTGTCCCAGGGCCAGGTGACAATGAGCCTTGTGCTCGGGCTCGTGACTTGTTTCAAGAAAAAGAGTGACGAGCGCTCTGGCAGAATCAGGCCTTCTGATTCCTCGGTAGAAAGCCACGACAAACAACAGCCAGCGAAAATAATCCTCTTCCGATTTGCTGTTTTGAAGCCGCTCGATGAGAAGCCTTTCGGTCTCTTGCTTTGGAACCGGGAATCCGGGTGGCAGAAGTCTTTTTGTAAAGTGGGTCATGCAGCCACCGGAATAGCAATGCTGATACCAGAGAGAAATTGGACAGGATTGTCGCTTTCTTCGACTTTGATTCCGACAACGCGGTTACTCGCTCTGAGTTAGAATACGTTTGTACAGAATCGCCGCGCGTGAATAGGGCGAATTGGCCCTTTCGAAGAAGCGGCAGATTAGCCCTATTGCGTTCGTCCAGGTTGGCATCATGAGTCTCACAGGCCTTACCGCATAAGACCAGGCCACCCCGGCCGTTGCAGTGGCTGCCGATAGACCTCGCTGGCTCGGCAGATGCGTGCGTCACTTGTTACGCAGACCACTTCTTGCCAAGAATGGAAAAGGGAGCTTTATTGCGATTCATGCTGAGCGAAGGCATCGGCTGAATCGGAAGGCCGTGAGGCTAGTCAAGAATCACGCCAGGCCCTTTGGCTCATCAGCGAATAGGGGCGAGGGTATTTGCGGAGGCAGGAGAACCTCCCCGCTCACCCATACATGAAACTGTGGAGAAGATTCGTTCCGCCACGACTTACATGCTCACTTTCGATCTTTTGCGCAGGTTCAACCCTCCCCCATTCTCACAACCTAGACGCTTGGCTCTACGCCTTGTTCTTCGAGATCAGGAACTGGAGATTTTCCTTCGCCTTCGGCGGCATTGACAAAATTCTATCGACGAGAGTGTGAATCTCGTCTGGTGATATATACTCAACCAAGAGCTTAGACTTCCCAGCTTCAGCCAAGAATTCGGGATCTTGTAGCGTCGCCTTGAATCCTTTGCGCAAAATCTCAAGACGCTCTTCAGGTACGCCGGGAGGCACTGAGAACGGGCGCATGAATTCCCGGGTTGCGGCCCATGCGTTGTAAGTGGCCAGCTGGTCTTCATTCTTAATGACCTCGGGAATCGATGGGACGCCTTGAATCTCTGCATCGTTCAAACGCCTTTGGATCACGACGGGAATCAGTTTGTCATCGCCCGTCGCATCCAGCAAAGATCTTGCCGTCACTTTCATGGACTCCCACTCGAAACAAATGCCATCCACTTCTTTTGCCTGAAGCGCTATACGAATAGTCGAGGTCCCCTTGAAGCCCGGAATCACGTCGAATATTGGACGGCCTAAAGCTATGTTCAAGATTCTCGGGACATCCAGGGTAGTACCACCGGAAGCTCCCATCTTAATGGGCTTCTTTGAATTAAGGACATCAGTAAAAGTCTTCAGGCCGGTAAAGCCCATCACAGCACAGGTCGGCGTACCCCTGCTCGGGGCACCCACCCACCCTATTTTCCGGCTGTCGAGCTTGACTCGCCTGTCACCAAGCGCTTGATAAAGAACGAACACGCTATTCCATATGCCTACGGTTAGTCCGTTTCGTCGCGCCTTAGTAAACATGTAGTTGGCTGCCACCAGGCTCCCGGCACCCGGGCGGTTTAAGACCACCGCCGCAGGATTGCCGGGAATATGCTTCCCTATGTGGCGTGCGATCACCCGAGTATATGTATCGTAGCCTCCACCGGGCGTATAGCCGACGATGAAATTAATCGTCTTGGCTTTGTAGAAATCATTGGCTTCCGCCTCGCTCCACGAACCGGCGGCCACAGTAAATCCGATTAACAGGAGAATCCAGCATCGTTTTGTCATTATCGTATCCCTCCCTCCTTCCTACTATTCTCTAACGATGAATCGGCTTATCGATTGACCCACCCGAACGCCCCATCGCAACACCTTCTCAATGAATCACGGAGGCCTTCCCTTGAGACATGACCAATGTGAGACACGTTGTCTCCCTCACGGTCGAAAAAGTTTCGGAAGTCAGTTGCCTAAATAAATGGAATGCTGCACTGTTCGCCGGTTGCCGAAAACGCGTACAGGAACCAAGAGCCCCCGGTCTGGAGTTTTGCGCAGCGGGCAAGACCAACCACCGCGCCATTCCTGCTTTTCCAATGACGAAACCAGCCCGCATATGTCGCAAGACGAATTCAATAGTCGTTGGCTTGCAATCGCGCGCTTTCCCGTCCCAGAAACGTTGCCACTTCACCGCCAAACAGCAAGTAAGAAATTTTATATTACGGTATGCTCTTCAACGCTCATTGTTATCACAAGGCGGGGGTGTGTCAAGGAAAGCACCGGTTGCGATTGCGACACGCAATCGACATTCCGCGCCGATGCTCGCCAGTCGCAAAATGCTTTAAGTAATACGTGGCGGCGGAGCCTAGAAGGTACGACCAGTGACAGATGAAAAGCGGCGAATTTGGCCCGCCACCCTGTCGCTTAACCCCGCTGTTCGTGCATCGGCACGGACATATTAGAAATTGACGGAAGGTAACCCCGGCTCCTCTTTGGGATCCCTTGTCGAAGCTTTAGTTCTGTGATCTTGCGGCGGGAAGGTGAAAATTTAGATAATCCCAATGGAGCGGGCGAGAGAAACCGCTTCAATTCGACTATGGACTCGAAGTTTGCGCAAGATGGCCTGAACGTGGTTTCGAACCGTAACCAGACTTATTCGCAAATGCTCGGCGATCTGGTCGGTACCGGCGCCTTCGGCGAGCTGCCGCAACACATAGATCTCCCGCCGGGTGAGCCGTATGGGAGACGACGAGGGCCAATTAGACAGCTTCTCATCGCGATGAATGTGCTGCCCCCTTTCTCGATTCACGGGTTTGAGGATATGCATGATGGCGGAATTTGACGCTTCCTGACCTAAGACAATGATCGATGTCTTTGTGGGAATCATTTCGGCGTTGCGGGTGCGCAGGTTCAGCTCGAAGGGGTTCACCTTCTCCTCACGGTGGGCCATGTTGATTACGGGACAAAATCTGTCGCAGAATCGATTGCCGAATACATCCGTGCCGCCA
>JBFJTQ010000079.1:0-7790 GCA_041625275.1 Binatia bacterium
CAGAACCTGCCCTGAGTCGCAGTGGCGATAAATGAATTCAGATCATCCCGCAGGCCGCCAAGCGCAGCGGCTATTTCTTTGACGGCCCGGGCAGTTTGATTTTCGTTCTTTCGCGCGGTCTCTGCGCGCACATTCTTGATTTCATCTAGCAGTCGCGCATCGGCGCCTGCTCTCCTGAGCTGGTTCTCTGTTTCTCGGGACAAGTCGAAGGCGATGCCGCGCTCCCGCGCCAGAGTCGCAACGCGCTCGAGTTCAATGCCTTCGCGCAGGGCAAAGGCGATATCTTGCGCGGATAACGCCGAAATTTTTGGAACCGGCGCGGGCAGGCGCGCCAGGGTCATGCCGAGATAAAGGCGGGCCATGTGATCGCCGCTTTGCAGCGCGAGCGCTTTTTCCAAGGCCCGCCTCGCTTCCGCGTATTCTCGCGTCTGATAGTGAGATCGACCGACGTAGGTCCAAATGTTTTCATTGAGGGGAATGTGATCGCTCACGAATTTAGGGTCGGCATCGGCGACGCGCTGAAAGTAGCCCAGGGCGCCGGCGCTATCGCCGCGGAGGAGTGCCTGGCGCCCCCTGCCAAAATCTCCCTGAATCTCGAAGGCGGCGCAACCGGGCAACAAGGCCAAGCAGACAGCCATCAGCAGCCGTTTTGTGTTCATAGATGTGCATCAAGATAAGCGGCGGCGACGTAAAACTCAAGCTGGAAGCCCTTGCCAACGTCTTTTCCTTTACATAGCATCCCTTCAGGTGGCTTTCTTGTTCGCCTGTTTTGATGTTGAGCCTCTCAGTCCTGATCGACGGGGAGGCAGGCGTATGACAACTACAATCGGCTTTATTCTACCTTTAGGTGTCGTATGGAATCTCCCGCAATGTGGTTTGACTTCATAAAAGATCTTTTCCGCACCCCCATCCTCAAAGTGGGAAGCGCGGATCTCACGATAGGGACGATTCTTTATTTAATCGTCTTTGTTGTGCTGCTTCTCTACCTGACGGGTAAGTTGAAGGCCTGGATAGAAGAACGGCTTCTGGCTCAAAGCAGGATGGACATTGGCGTTCGTCAGGCGACGGGCTCAATCGTGCGTTATATCCTCGTCACAATTGGATTCATGATTATCCTGGAGACCGCCGGAATCGATCTTAGCGCGCTTACGGTCTTGGCGGGCGCTGTCGGCATAGGTGTCGGGTTTGGATTGCAAAACATTACCAATAACTTCGTGAGTGGGTTGATCATCTTGTTCGAAAGACCGATCAAAGTAGGGGATCGGGTCGATGTCGGGAATATCACGGGAAACGTCGTCAATATCTCTCCGCGCGCGACCACAATCGTGACCAACGATAACATCGCCATCATAGTTCCCAACTCGGAATTCATTTCTTCAAGGGTGATTAACTGGAGCTATACGAACCGAGATGTTCGTCTCAATTTTCCCGTGGGGGTCTCCTATAAGTCGGATCCGGAGATCGTGCGGAAGCTCCTGCTGGAAGTCGCAGCCAGCCATCCCGGCGTCTTAAAGGAACGCAACGCGGATGTCTTGCTGGAGGAGTTTGGCGATAGCTCGCTCAACTTTATCCTGCGGGTATGGACGCGAGACTATGCCACGACCCCGGGCGTTCTCCGCAGTGATCTCAATTACGCCATCAGCAAGAAGTTCAAAGAGCACGGTATCGAAATCCCGTTTCCGCAGCGTGATATACATATCCGAAGCGATGCGTTAGAGCTGAAGGCGCCGCCTCAACCCGCATAGGGGGTGCAATTCATCAACACACATTACTGCCCGCAACCACGGAATCCCGGATCAGCTCACGTTCTCCGCGAACCGATTTGAGCTTACAACGATGGCCTGGCGGCGCGTCTTCCGGAAAGTTTATGGGCTTTGGACAGAAAACTTTCTGCCGGATAGATTTTCGAGGGATAAGTAGCTGGTTTCTGACAGCGCTTTCTCTCCTTATCTGGTATGTCTCTGTCGGAGCGATCATGGAATACACTCTTGGATGTTGACTTACTCGCTGGCGATCTGTTTTGAGCTACGAGCCCGCCAGCGAGTTGACACGACGCCGCCTAATCGGATACTGTCCGCCCCGAAGATGGGGCAAGGGGGCAAGTTTGTTTCCTAAGTTAGCGGTCTGAGGCTCAGGACCGCAGCCTCGCCCCGGGGCGAGGCTGCCATTTTAAGTATTCGGTGGCCGGTTTCCCAAAACACGTTTCGTCATTTCCGGCAAGCACTACTGGAGGAGTCATGCGCAACTTCAGGGCCTTGTGGTTTGTCTCTTTCGTCGTCTTCTCGACAGGTTATTTCGGTATCGCGGCGGCAACAACGTTGCCCGATGTAGCGAGGCGCGTTCAGAATTTGGACCGGGTTGAACGCGAGGCGCTGCTGGTCAAGGGCGCCAGGGAAGAGAAAGAGGTGATGTTTTATGGGACGACGCCGGTCAATCAGCTCGCCGTTCTCAAAAAGGCGTTCAGCGCGCGGTACCCGTATGTTGATCTGAAGCACTACTATTCTCCGCGGCAAGGGATTCTCAATAAGACCATGAGCGAGGCGCGCGGCGGCGCCAACATCGTCGACGTCATCATGACGGACGTGAGTTACGGCTCGCTTTTCATCAAAGAGGGGATCTCTCATTCTTACACGACGCCTGACGTGAAGCGCTACGTGCGCGGATCCTACGATCCTGATGGCCACTGGTACACGATGTACATGCTGAGCATCGCGCTCGTCTACAACCGCAACATGGTAAAGGCCAATGAGGTTCCGCGAAGCTATCAAGATCTGCTCGAGCCCAAATGGAAAGGTATGATGCTATTCGATTCTGAAGCCGCATACATCATGGCGGCCATGGATCAAGCCTGGGGAAAAGAAAAGGCGCGCGACTACCTTGCGCGGCTTGCCAAACAGAACCTGATCTTCAGACGAGGCACGACGTTGACGACGCAGCTCATCGCGGCCGGCGAACAGCCCATCGCCATCGCCGTCAACGCCGAAACCGCCGCGGAGGTGCGAGACAAGGGCGCGCCCCTCAGCTTCAGCGTTCTATCGCCCCGAATTATCAAGCCCAACGGTTTTTTCGTCGCGAAGAAGGCGCCGCATCCGCATGCGGCCTTGCTGTTTACGGACTGGACTTTATCCGAAGAGGGGCAAAAGGTGCTGGCGCTGGAGCTCGGCAAAGGTGTTGCGATGAATGGTATTCCGGTCAAGTATAAAGAATTTCAGGGCGAGCCCGATTTTGTCGTCGGCCCGGAATTCGGCAGTCAGCTAAAGCAGCATATGTTGGAGTTTCAGAAGATCTTTGGCCTGTAGGAACGGTCAACACACACTAATCTTGTGCCATTCGTAGCGGAAGTCGCGCGCTTTATCCGGAAAGACGCCACGGAGCGGGTCAGGCCGTGGCTGCGAGAACCAGGTTTCAGCTTGACATCTGGGCATGGAAAACCGCAATTCCCTTTAAGTCTTACATTCGGCTCATGCGCAATCATGATGTGACCTGGAAGCAATACCGGCTACTTCTGGTGCGCCGGGAGAGCGCCGATCCTGAGTGACGGATGACTATCGACCATGGAACTTACGAAAGCATGATTCTTTTAACCGAGCTGCGGGAGTAACAGTACTGCTGGAATAAGTGAGTCCGTGACGGATTAAGGGGTTGTGTTTGTGCGTAAACGATCCGAGGTAGAAGGATGAAAAAGCCGAAACCATCGCTGAAATGTTTCTTGTTCATAATCTCATTCCTTAGTGCGGTGTGTGTGGCGCCGAAAGCGTGGACGGCTGGTAAGCTCAGGATAGGGTACGGCGCGCCAACTGTGTCCATGGCCCCTCTCTGGGTCACAAAGGAGGCCGGGATATTCGAGAAAAATGATTTGGAAGTGGAGGCGCTGTACCTGGAGAGTGCTCTGGTACAGAAGGCTCTGATCGCCGGAGACATTCAGTTTGCCGAGATGACGGGCGCCTTGATGTCAGCGCCCAGGCTTCAGGGCGCCGACTTGGTGATGCTTGCGGGGTTTCAAAATCGCTTGCTGTATCGGCTTATCGTTCGTCCCGAAATAGGCACTGTCTCGGATCTCAAAGGGAAGAGGGTGGGAGTCTCCAGGTTTGGCGCTGGAGCGGACCAGTCGACAAGACTGCTTTTGTCGAAGTTGGGTTTAGATCCGCAGAAAGATGTGACCCTTCTTCAGGTGGGAGGGGAGCCGACTCGAATTGCCGCGATCGTTGGTAAATCCATCGATGCCACGGTCGTTCAGCCGCCGATGCACAAGAAGGCCGCGGAAGCTGGCATGAGGATCTTGGCCAACATGGAAGAGATGGATATTCCCTTTCAACATACGGGCCTGGTAACCACGCAGAGTTTTATCGCCAAGGAGCCTGCGATCGTACGGCGGGTTGTGAAATCCTTTATCGAAGGGATTCATGTGAGCAAAAAAGAAGCTGAGGTTTCAAAGCGAGCGATACGCAGGTATATGCGGGTCAAGGACGAGCGAGAGTTACAAGACACTTACGAAATCCTGAAAGATTTAATCCCCAAAAAACCGTATCCCACCGTGGAAGGTTTCAGGATTATCTTTGCAGAACTCGGCGGCAAGATTCCGGCCGCAAGGACCGCCGATCCCCGTGATTTTGTCGAACTACGATTTCTTGAGGAATTGGATCGCTCCGGATTTATCGACGGGCTATATCGATAGCGGCAAGGTACTTTGGCTTGGTGCTGTACAAAAACGGTACGAGAGGCCGGGCAAGGAGACTCGTGATGAAGACATTCGCGGTTATCGGCGTTACTACCGTGTTGGTGTTTTTCGCTATCTCTGCATCTCCGGCCGCTTCGCTCGACCGAGTGCGGATCGGCTCAAGTTCCATTGGGGTAAGCCCTAACAAAAGTGGACCCGAACTGTCCCTCCGTGCCGACTCTCACTTGCCTGCCAAGGCAATGGTCGGAAACTAGGCTGATTCTCCTTCTCGCAGCTTCCCGTTATTTCGCCTGCGGGGTTATGCGGTAGATCACGAGTTGTTGAGTGACGACATCGGCTAGAAGGTGAAGACCCTCGGGCACGTCGATCACTTGAACGGCGTGAGCCAAAGACGCAAACTCCGGTTCGATTTGCGCCAGGCGGTTGGGCTGCGAGCGCAGCCATTCGAGGTCAAAACGCTGCCCTGTCGACTCGGGGAAAATGGCGAGGTAGAAAATGTCGTTTTCCACCAGGTCCTGAAAAAAGTGTGAGCCATAGGAGAGTTCCGGCACCAGTCCACCCGTGCGAAATGCCACTTCTGCAAGGGCCGTGACGCGACTGATGTCGGAGAAAGTCACCGGAATACCGAGGCTCGGCGTGCGCGTGCCCCAGCGGCCTGGCCCTAAAAGCAATGTGCGCGGCTCCTTATTTTCGTCCAGGCGCCGATTGAGCGCGCTGACCAACCGAGTTACCTCGCGACTCTGGGGAGAACTCAGAGCCACGTAGGCCTGGGGATCCACGTAAACCACGCGGCGCAGGACCAAAGATACAGTACCGCCGGAAAAGCGACTTTCTTGGGCAATGAAAATATTCAGCGGATTAATGTTATCCGGGATGCGGATCGCGGGGTCGTGCCCTTTGGTCTGTAACGGGCGGCATTGCAGCAAGTTCACGCGCATTGAGCCATCGGGAGCGTGATTGAGAGTAAATTCCACCTCAACCGGGTGTTGGTATGCGGTTTCCAGCTTTTTGAGTATCGCCTGCATGATCTTTGGAAAGGGAGTTTCGGCGAGTAGTTTCTCGAAGGTCAGAAGGCGGACCTCTTCATGTTTGCCGGTACGCAATTCCCGCCGGCGAGTGGTTTCCCAGTCCGTGACGACGTACTTTTCCCAGGGAATCGCCAGCCGCTGTTTCAGAACGTCCGGAAACGAAATAGTTCGCGGGGAGTTTTCGCGCAGATCGAGTAGATCCACCTGCCGCTGGGAATAACGGCGCGTATCCTGAATGCCGCTGTGGGGTAGTTTGGCGGGATTGTCAAGCGCCACCAGACGCGGGTAGTCGTCCGCCACCCGTTCCACTGCGAGCGTGCCCAATCCGAGCACCATTCGGAGCATGCCTGCCGTGGGATCCAACTCCTTGTCCCATACGAACGTGTTGTAGGAAACCGCCACTCCGGCCACCTCGGGGAAATAGTAGTGGTCGCGATAAGCGCCGGAGACCCGCTGGATGAGTAATGCCATCTGTTCCTCACTCAAGTCCAGACCGCGTTCGCGGCGATAGGTCAAGGCGTCACGACTCATCGTACTAGCATAGATTTTTTGAATGGCCCCCGCCAGCGCCTGCCAACGCTCTTCCAGGGATCCCTGGTTGACCAGAAAGTAGCTTTCGTATTTGCCGGCAAAGGCGTTGCCGAAGCTGTCTTCCAACAAACTGCTCGAGCGCACGATGATCGGGTACTGGCCGTAGTATTCCAGCAGCAGTTGAAATTGGCGCACCAGGTCTTCCGGGAATTTCCCGTTCTGCAACCGATTCTCCAATTCGGGCGCCGCGTCGAAATAGCCTTCCGCCGTCTTCTGCCGCATAAGCGGGTTCCAGCAGCCGTTTTGCACGATATAGGCGTAGTAGACATCGGAGCCAATGAAAAAGGAATCGTGTTCCTCCAGATAGCGCTCCCAGATTTCTGGGTCCTCCTCACGCAGCATGGCGCGAGCCAGCAGCATGCCGACTGCCTTGCCGCCGATGAAGCCGGTACCGATCAGGCGCCTCTGGATTTCCAGCAGGTCGCGCAGGCTGAAGTAGCGGCAGGCCAGCTCCAGAATGCGCTCGTCGCGGCCGATCATAACCCGGTTGAGCTTTTCCACCATTTCTTTCTGTTCTCGCACGGCTGTGGCATCATCTGCGATCTGCTTGGCTTGCAGGAACAACCGGTCCCAATAATCGAGCCGGCGCTCCGGCCCGATGGCGCCCGTAGAAAAAACCTGATGCAGCAAACGTGTCGCCCGGAAAGAATCGGCGATAGGCTCCCAGGAATCCCCCACTCGTTCGTGCGGCAGGAACATGGTGGGAGAGTGGCGTTCCCAGACCTTGAGCGGATGCAGATAGACTCGGTCATCTTGATGATAGAGTTCCAGAAGCAACTGGGTCGTGGAGCGGATCTTCTCTATGGTCTGGTAGCTGTGGCTGTGGCGCAGCAGACCGAAATAAGCCACGGTGTCGAGTTCAAACAGATAAGGGCAGGTGACCTGGAAAAAATGGCCGATCATCACGTCGGTGGCCCATGCCGTCAGCAGGTCGGACAGGCAATCGAAGACGTAGAAGACATCGCGGCCCTCGGCGGAGATGATATTGTGGACTCGGACCGCGAAGGACTCAAAACCGCGCGCAGCTTCCAGGTGATAAACCTGAATTTGGGGATGATCTTCGTAAAGCGCGGCGTGATTGCCGAAGTGAACGCGGACCACCTTTCTGTTCTGGCGCAGGGCCTCTTCGATGAACGGGCGCACGAAAAACCGATAATCCTCCAGCCGGTCGACGCTCCAGACCACATTGTCGCCGACGCGCAGGCCGCCGAGGACCTGGTCCACTCCCGCCAAACCTGTAGTGGGCGTTTCCATCGCTTTATCCTTTTCGCGCATTCCGCGCTTGACGATGTTGTCCCGGTGAACAGTGATGATACAAGAAACAGGCGGCGAGGCGACCCCGCCGTCTGCTTCGTAATTTTCAGGCGCTGCGCGCAGTAGGGGCTTTTTGCTTCGAATCAGACGACGCCCTGATCGATCATGGCGTCGGCCACTTTCACGAAGCCGGCGATGTTGGCCCCCATCACCAGATTGGTCGGCTGCCCGTACTCGGC
>JBFJTQ010000080.1:0-7783 GCA_041625275.1 Binatia bacterium
AGGTTTCTTAGCCCCATGAGGATCACCAGCGTGTCCACGCCGGTCGCCAGCTTTTCCCAGTCCAAGGAGGATTGCTCCTTGAGCGCCTCGTGTCCAGTAACGACCGCAAACGAAGACGCATAGTCTCGATGCGTCAGTGGAATACCAGCGTAGGCTGGAACGGCAATGGCGGAGCTGACACCCGGAACGATTTCGAACGGGATCCCTGCTTCTGCCAGGGCTTCGGCCTCCTCGCCGCCCCGGCCAAAGACGAAAGGATCGCCGCCCTTGAGCCTGACAACCTGGAAGCCACGGCCTGCGTAATCAATGAGAACTTGATTGATCTCTTCCTGAGCAATGCAATGGCGGCCGGCCTGTTTACCGGCAAACATTCGGATGGCATCAGGGGCGGCATTTTCCAAAAGGACTGGATTCACTAATTGATCGTAAACGACCGCTTGCGCTGTGCGCAGTAATTCCAGTCCGCGAACGGTCAAGAGACCCGGGTCACCCGGTCCCGCGCCGACCAGGTACACCTTTCCTATTCGCATGTTGTCGCTCCTAACTGTTGCAACAGAATGTTCTTGGCCCGGCGCAGATTTCCGGCGGCAATCAGCTGTCTGAGGTCGCCGCCCAACGCTTTGCGCCAGGTTTCGTAATCGGGCGAGATTGAGCGCAGTCGCAATTCTTCTCTGACTTCGGCGGTCAAACCAGCCAGAATCTCGTAGTCCTTGGTGAAATAGCTTTCTAGCTCTTCGCGGATGGCTCTTGATAGCGCCGGAGCGCTCCCGCCGGTCGACACGGCTACCGTCAGAGGGCCGCGGCGGAGCACGGATGGGAGGATAAAATCGCAGTGCGCGGGATCATCGGCAACATTGACCCAGATGCCGCGATTTTTCCCTTCTTCGTAAGCAGCGGCATTCAACTGAGAATCGTTCGTGGCGACAAAAACGATTTCAAAGCCCGCCATCTCCCCGGCTTGATAGCGTTTGGTCAAAACCTCGATCGAACGTAGCGTCGCCCAGCCGGCGATTTGCTCAGTAACCTGCGGGCTAATGACCGTGACGGCCGCGCCGACTTCCAGCAGCGCCGCGATCTTGCGTTCCGCGACCGGCCCGCCGCCGATAACAAGACAGCGGCGTCCGCTCATATTGAAACTCACGGGATAATAGCCCACTTCAGCCTCCCTGTTCGTCAGATGATTTTTCATAGTTGGCCGTTGCACCCGCCACTTCGCCTCTGTCGAATGCCCTCTTCGACACCCAAATTTCTTCGCAACGTCGAAATTTCTAGCGGCTCATCGATTTTTGCCCGTACCGTCAAGCGGCTACTTGGATTACCGTTTCGGTCCAGCGATAGCGACCGAGCGCCATAGCCGTTCGACAGGACTTCACCAACAACGGTTTTTATTTCCAAGAAGTTTTCATCCGTGTTTGGCGCCGAAAGTCGGTCGTTGATTGCGATCTCGATTTCGTCTCGCTGGAACGTCAGCTTCCCGTTAAATATCGGCTCATCTTCGAGGCGGC
The DNA here is from genome assembly GCA_041625275.1 of Binatia bacterium. Lineage (GTDB taxonomy): Bacteria > Desulfobacterota > Binatia > UBA9968 > UBA9968 > JBFJNS01. The sequence goes on from JBFJTQ010000080.1 coordinate 1,506, forward strand.
GACAGTATTCCAGCCCAGCGTCAAGAACGTGACGGATTTTCTGCTCGTTCGAGCCTTCGAGGCGAGCTTTCTGGCTATAAAGTAGTCCGCGCTGGCCCTTTGTCTCATCGACGCTCACATTCGCCTCGTGCGTAACCAGGACGATCCCTGGCCCCGATTGAATATGGCTGTAATCCGCCACGTCGTGATAGATGCCATCTGTGGCTTGAATCCAACCGTGAAAAACATCGATGAAGGCCGTCAGCGGAACCGCTTCCTTCTCGACGGCAAAGAATTTAACGTTGATCTTCTGCAGTTCCACGTTGACCCTTTCGGCTAACTGAGCTGCGCCACGGTCTTGGTGCTTCGCAGTCTGTTATGGCAGCTATGCGCCGCGTCGATGAAGAGCTGGGCCTCATGCACCAGTCGAACGGCGCCATCGGCGTCCGCCGCATGACTCCCGAGCACAAACTCCCTCGCCTTGAAAAAGTATTCCGCAAATTTGCCGCCGGCGTATTTGTCATGAAAAAGCTGCGTATCGTAAAACCGCTTGGTGAATTCCGCCACGATCTTCTCTTCGTCATCCGAAATCTCGTAGTTTTGGAATTTGACGAGGGCCTGGGCGGCGTGAAGCATAGACGAATAGGCCGTCTTGACCGCCGTGTCCAACGCCCCGCTGTCTAATAAAATTTGCGCCTCGAACAGTTCGCGCTCGCTTGCCGCGAGGGTAAACTCCGCCTGGCTCACAACTTCGCCGGCGCATTCACCCGTGCCGAGATCGTTTAGCGTGAACTCCCTCGGGTCGCCCCAATCGGCATAGAAAGATGCGTCGATGTCGTGGGTCGGAATACGGGTGATATCATCTAGCATTGCCTTGATGTCTTTTTTCCCGATGCGCGCAATGAAATCTTGAAAGCTCTCCCCCTTCAGGCGCTCGCGCACGTAGGTTTCGGTAATCCGATCAACGGCTTCAGGAATTCGTTTCGAAGGCACCGCGCCAACGGCCACGCCATATTCGCCGGCGTTCTCCTTAAGCTTGCCCCCCAGGACAACCTGGAAGTGTGGGACCTGATAGCCGTTGGCGTTCCGGTTGATCCCGTAAAAACCGATGTCGGCGACGTGATGCTGGCCGCACGAGTTGAAGCAGCCGCTGATCTTGATGCGCAGGCCCTTGACCGCTTCGTCGAGCTCCAGGCTCTTCCGTCCGAGACGGTAGCGCAGCTCCCGGGAGAGCCCGCGTGAAGAGGCGATTCCCAGTTTGCAAGTGTCCGTTCCGGGGCATGCCGTGACGTCAACGATGGTCCCGGCGTCGGCAGCACCAAGACCAATGGCAGAGATAGCGTTGTAGAAATCGACAAGATCTGCTTCGCTTAACCAGCGGAAAACAAAATTCTGCTCCACTGTCGTGCGAATGGTGCCGTTGATAAATCTCCGCGCAATGTCCGCCAGTGTGCGCAACTGGTCTGCTGTCACATCACCTAGAGGGAGCGTAACCGCAGCCGTAAAGTAGCCCGGCTGCTTCTGCCGATAGACGTTAGTGACATACCACTGATCGAACTTCTCGGGGCGCTTCTCGCCGTTGAAGTCGGTTCCGGCCTTGAGCGGGATCTCTTGGTACTGTAAAGCCCGAGCGATCTCCCCGTGCCAGCGCGGGTCGTAATCCAGCTTTTCTCGTTCCTCCAATACCAGCCGGCGGAATACGTCGATGCCGAGATTCGCGATAAGAAACTTGATCCGCGCGCGGGCCCGGTTGCGCCGCTCCCCCAGGCGAGCAAAGACGCGTGAAATCGCCTGGGCAGTCGGCAGGAGTTCCTCTTCCGGAATAAACTCGCCGAAGAGTTTGGCCTTGTAGGGGACGGCACCCAGACCGCCGCCGACGTAAAGTTCGAATCCACGTTTTTCTTTGCCATCGACGACTTTCGTCTTGGCGATCGCGCCCACGTCATGCGTGGTTACGAGCGCGCATGCATGCTGACTGCAGCCTGAGAAGGCGATCTTGAACTTTCGGCCAAAGTCCTGCGTGTCGGGGTGTCCGAGCAGGAATTTCGAGCAGCCCTTGGCGTAAGGCGTAACATCAAAGGCCTCATCGCGGCAGACCCCGGCGAGGGGACACGCCGTGACGTTCCGCACCACATTGCCGCAAGCTTCCCGCGTGGTAATCCCCACCGCGGCCAGCCGGCGCATAAGCGCCGGAGTATCGTCGATGTGAACGAAATGAAACTGGAAGTCCTGACGCGTCGTCACGTGGGTTACTCCGTCAGCGTATTCTTCTGAAAGATCCGCTATCGTCTCCAATTGCTCAGGAGTTACCCCACCGAACGGAATCTTGATGCGCATCATGCCGGGAGCGTCCCAGAGAGTGTCCGGACCTTTCAACGGCGTTGATGGTAACATCAACTTTTGCACCCGTTTTCCATCGTGGCGTTGACCGTTGTCGTAGCGCTGCCCGTAGATTCCACGACGCAATCGCGTCTCGGCAAAGACCTTCTCGTCAATCTTGCCCTGCCTGCGTAATTCCATTTGCTGCTCGAAGATGTCTATTTCTCTGCCGAGATCAGCCAATACTTCGTTCCCGAGTTTCTCTTTCCAGGTCATGATGCCCCCACGAGCCTATCTTTACGCTCCCCTTGTGCGGACGCTTTGTCGGCGGAATATACTAAACATTACTAAATTGACTTAATAACTCATAAATATAATCAAAAAAAACGAAGCCGGTGTCTTTACTAAATGTAGTACATCAAGCCACCCGTTTCGGCTTTGCACAAATCGTCCAGCGTTGTCTCTTCGAGAACATTTTCCATTGCCTTTATGCCTCGTGCCCAGGTCGCGATCAGCCGCTGCGTCACGGGGGAAACAAGCCGAGATTGCATTCGGGGTCTGATGTCAAAGCCGACAGCAGGCCCTTCAAGAGCGTGCAGGATCTCCTTCACCGTGATGGTCTCTGGCGGGCGCGCCAGAACGTATCCTCCCGCAGGTCCCCGGGAGCCATGAACCAGTCGGCCGCGCTTGAGCAAAACCATGATCTGACCGAGATACTGCGATGGGATATGTTGGTTCTTGGCAATCTCCTTGACCTGAACCGACCGGCCGAGTTTGTAATTCTTGACCAGTTCGGCCAAAGCTAACAATCCGTAGTGTCCCTTCGCGCTAACCTTCATGGCACAAAGGCTCGCTTTCTTTGCGAGCTATTCCTAACTAATTTAATTAATTTTGTCAAGAACTATTTTTAAACCGATTACCGCAAAAAAACGGAACTCGAATACAAATTCACGGTGGGAGCGAGTCGCTCCCATTGCCGGCGCCGAGCTGCAGCGACGCCTCAACGGGTTCTTCAAGCTGCCGGATGATTTAAAAACAAAGCTCAAGCGGACACTTTACGGTTGAAACGCGGAAAGTCGCAGGATCCTAATTGAATATGAGCTGGCAGTAACGCGGGCAGTGACTTCGATTTTAGGAAGCGGGCGCTCACACAGTCCTTTTAACGCGCTGAGCGGCGGGCGTGACGCTTAGCGCACCGCCGTGTCACGAAGAATACGGTGCGTAATTACCTCATGGGTGCCCGACCGGCGTCTATTCTTACAGCGGCTGATTGACGTCGGAAAGCCCCTGTTAACGGCGCGATCTCCGTGCCGTGCCTCCGAACAACGACCCCAGGACGCCCCGGATGATCTCTCGCCCCACTTGGCTGCCGATTGCCCGCGCTGCGCTTTTCCCAAATGCGCCGAGAAGGCCCCCTGCCTGGGACTGCCACGAATTTCCTTGTCGCCCGGCCGCCTGCTCTACTTGAGGCGTCCGGGCTTTCAGCATTTCATACGCCGATTCGCGATCCACGGCTTTCTCGTAGTGGCCGTAGATCGTTGACTGCTTGAGGATACCGTCGCGCTCCGCCGGCGCCAGCGGCGGCATCTGACTCTGCGGTGGATAGATCAGGGCGCGGTCGACTATGTTTGGCCTTCCTTTGTCATCGAGGAACGAAACCAGTGCCTCACCAACGCCCAGTTCGGTAATGGCTGATTCAACGTTTATCTCCGGATTTTGACGAAATGTTTGCGCCGCGGCTCTAACCGCCTTCTGGTCGCGGGGAGTGAATGCCCGCAGGGCATGCTGCACGCGGTTGCCCAACTGACCAAGTACCGCATCGGGAACGTCCAGAGGATTCTGCGTCACAAAATAAACCCCCACGCCTTTGGAACGTATCAGCCGGATCACTTGTTCAATCTTTTCAAGCAGGACGGGCGGAGCGTCGTTGAACAACAAGTGGGCTTCATCAAAAAAGAACACCAGCTTGGGTTTTTCCGGGTCACCCACTTCCGGGAGGCGCTCAAAAAGCTCGGCCACCAACCAGAGGAGAAAGGTCGCATAGAGCTTCGGCGCGTTAATCAGCTGGTCAGCAGCCAGGATGTTGATCACACCTCGCCCCTGGCCGTCCGTCTGCATCATGTCGTCGAGGTCGAGCGCAGGCTCCCCAAAAAAGTGCTCGCCTCCCTGTTCGTCCAATTCCAATAACGACCGCTGGATGGCGCCCACGCTCGCCGCTGAAATATTGCCGTATTGCGTCTTGAATTGCGCCGCGTTGTCACCCACATGCTGGAGCATTGCGCGCAGGTCTTTCAGATCGAGCAGTAATAGGCCGTTATCGTCGGCGATTTTAAATACCGCCGTGAGCACGCCCCCTTGGGTTTCGTTGAGATTGAGCAGGCGCGACATCAAGAGCGGCCCCATGTCCGACACCGTCGTCCGAATCGGGTGTCCCTGACGGCCGTAAAGATCCCAGAAAACGGTTGGATATCCGGCGAATTGAAATCCTTTGAGGCCGAGATTGGCCACGCGCTCGCTAATTTTGGGATGCTCCTGGCCCGGCTTCGCAATCCCTGACAAATCCCCCTTGACGTCGGCCATAAAGACCGGGACGCCGGCGCGGCTGAAGTTCTCGGCAATGACCCTCAATGTGACAGTCTTGCCGGTGCCGGTGGCTCCGGCGATCAGGCCGTGACGATTCGCCATATGCGGCAACAGGACTTGCTCCTGCTTTCCCATCGCGATGGTCAACGCTTCAGACATTCAGAACCTCCCGCATATTGAAATCGAAAAGCGCGGCTCGATGCGCTCCGTCAAGGGATATTCGCAAAGTAACATATATAGACAACCTTCGCCTTGAATTAAAGACACCCGTGGCGCGTCTAATGCAACGAAAACGATACCGGGTTAATCTTATCCATTGGAGGGCGTACCCATACCCTCGTCGTTTGAATGGCACCACATATTAGAATAAGGAGGATTTTTTTATGAACCGTGTTCGCGGTTTGTTGGTGGCGTCACTTTTCATGGCATCCGTAGCCGTTGCGGCCGGGCCTAAAGACTATCAAGTCACGGGGCCGATTCTGGACATTAAGGATGACGTCATCACAGTCCAAAAAGGACAGGAGAAGTGGGAGATTGCCCGCGATAAGGATACGAAAGTCAATGGGGAACTCAAGAAGGGTTCCAAAGTCACCATCCAGTACAAGATGACGGCGACGAGCATCGAGGTCAAGGACGCCCCCAAGGCCAAGAGCGACACCAAAGGCAAGTCGGACTCAAAAGCCAAAACTGAAGGTAAGGCTAAGTAAGCTATCTCGCTTTTGTTGCTTTGAGCTGGGAAGCGCAACCGAATCGGAAAGAGGCCCGACGACGTATTTCGCCGCCACCCCGCATTAAGTTTTTCTTAAAGCGTAGCTGTCCGGCTTTCAATTAATTTGTCCGGTGATGCTGTCGAAGGAAAAGCTCGCTTGAGTGCCATACGGCTTGCTCGCCGTCAGCGTATACGAAGAGGGGGTCATGGTGGTGATCGTCAGGGTGACACCGTTGGTTTGCTGAAAACCAAGCGTAAGGATTTTGGCCACAGAATTCGGGTAAGAGCGGTGTTCGGAAAAATAGCTTTCCATCGCTAGCGAGGCGTTTTTCAGGTCCGACTTCATTTGCGTGTCGATGGTGCGGCTGCGGTAGGCGCTGTACTGCTGCAGGGCAATGGCGGAGAGAATCCCGATGACACCAATAACCACCAGAATTTCCAGAAGAGTAAAACCTTCCGATCTAAAGACGGGACTGCGCGGTGTAGTTTGCACGTTGCTCATTCGACGACAAGGGATCAGAAGTCCGCAAATCTAAATATGTTTTATTTTATCACATCTTGCCGTGCGATGACTACTAAAATTAACGCTAACCGCGAGGAGGCCAACCCACCCTCCCCAGCCTTTAATGGTCGGGCAAATTGCCTTGACGCTACCGCATTTAACCATTTGTCTTTTAGCGCAGTATGC
>JBFJTQ010000081.1:0-7776 GCA_041625275.1 Binatia bacterium
CCTCGGCAGCTTTGACTTCGTATTGCCAGGCGCGTAAGTAAACCGTGCGGCCTTCGACCGGCACGCTGGCCCGTGTGGGCATCTCGGTTAAGAAGTTCTCCACCCCCCATTCATTCGGCTCTTCACGTTGCCAGCCGCTCGCGTCCAGTTGTTGGCGAAAGTAGCCTTTGCGGTAGAGCAATGTGACGGCGACTAGCGGTACTTTGAGGTCGGCGGCGGAGCGGAGGGTGTCGCCGGCTAGAACGCCAAGCCCGCCGCTGTAGGTCGGAATGTCCGGCTCCAGGGCGATTTCCATCGAAAAATAGGCAATCCTTACATTCATCGCTACGGCTCTCCGTTCCATGTTGAAACGGTATTCGGGCACTTGCAACAAGCGCCGACCACCCCACCCGCTCTCCTCGCTTCTCTCCTCCTCCTTGACCGACGCCTCTCGGCTCTGCCAACTCCTTTCATGCCGGTGTCATCCTTCCTGCGATTTACTTCTTGAAAGGCTCTTTTAACACCACTTTCACTCCGGCAATCGTTCCAGTAACGGCGTTGCGAACCTGTTCTGCGACTCCGGAACCAATTTCACCTGCAGCCTTAACTGCTCCCGTGGCGGCAGCAGAGGCTGCTTCAGTCGTATCTATACTAAGCTCCTTTGCCCCGGCTATGGCGCCTTCTACCGCACCTTTGGCTGCCATGCCTACGTCGCCTGCCACTTCGGAAGTCCCTTTTACAACGGCGCCGGCAGTCGCGCTTATGGTTTGAAAAGCTTCAGTACCCGTTTCTTTGGTGCCTCTTAAAACGCCTATGATAATTCCCTTGGCTCCTAAGCCCACGTCTCCGCCCACCTCGACTATTCCTTGAACCGCTACGCGCACGACGTCCGACGAGGCTTGGATCACGGAAGCTCCTGTTTTGCCGGTTCCTTTGATAATTTCACTTGTTGCCGTCAGGGCTCCGCTGGCAGCAGCGGAAGTCGCTTCCACCACATCTAGCCCTATCTCCTTTGCCCCGGAGATGGCTCCTTGAACCGCGCCCTTCGCCGCCGTTCCCAGATTACCCGCGACTTCTGAAGCGCCTTTGACAACTCCACCGGCGGTAGCCCTAATAGTCTCTAATGCTTCCGTGCTCGTTTCCTTAGTGCCCCGCAACGCTCCTATGATAGCTCCTTTAGCAGCCGCCCCAATATCGCCGCCTACCTGAGCCACTCCCTGAATGGAAGCGCGCGCCGTGTCCGACAAGGCTCCTATCAGCGAAGTAGCGACTGCACCGGTACCCTTGATAGTATTTGCGAGAGTGCCGGAGACCGTATCTACGACAGCGTTCACAATATCCCCCGTGCCCTTGATGGCGCTGACAATCTCCTCCTTTACCGATTCAATCATGCTTTTTTGTGCCATGGCTTACCTCCTTCAACTGGCGATTCTTCGACAATCTCAGCGCCCATCTGCTCATAACGTTACGCATAAAACTCACTTCTGCATCTGTCAATAAGCGTAAGCGACCGATCCTTCCTTGGATTTTACTTCAGCCAGTTCGAAATATAATCTGAAATCTCTGGACCAGATGCGCATATCTTTCTTCGAATAGGGGGCTTTGCCTTCGAAGTCCTTTGGCTGAACACCAACAAGGGTGACCGCGGTTATGGCGGGCTCTATGTAATTCCAGTTGACTGATGCCATTTCCTTTCCGATTCCTCCCTCTTTGATCTCCATATGGGCATAGCCCGTCGAGGTGAACCCTTGGAGGGCCGTGATCGGCGTCGTGAGTTGCACTCGAGTCAACACCTCCGTTGCGGATTGGAGTCCTCTATTTCGGGTCATCACCGCAATCCATAAGTGAGCATCAAATTCCTTCTTGAGTTTTTCCACTTCTCCCTTACGCTCGGATCCTGCAAACTGCCCCGTAACGCTAGTCAAGACAGGCTCAAGATTTGCCGGAGTGAGGGCAAAGACCTGAGTATCAAATGCGACCCGTGTGATATTAGGCACCTGCAGATCCAGAATCTGCAAGGCCTTACCCGAGTTGACGTAACCGCGATAGGCAAAGAATATGATCAGGACCAGCCCTCCCACTATAACAGCAGTCGCTGTTCGACTTATGTCCCTGGGAAGTTCCATCGTCATTTCTCCTTTTTACTACGGCTACAGATCCATTGTTGACCGCCGGCCTTGAGTTTTTAGAGCGCCTTTCGGCAATCTTTTGGTTTTGAATTTTACGCTGACTCGGGATCGGGTTTCTGTCCAATATTAGACGAGTTTAAAAACAATTGTCTCACGAGGTCAACGTGCCAATTTTCCTGTAAGAGCCAGAGGGTTTGAACGTCGCCGTCATTTGGCAAGATGCATGAAAAGCCTATAGATTCGGCCGGTTGATGGACCATGGGCTCACGGCGATTGATGCTGTCCAGTCCTGTAAAAATTTGAGTCCAGCCCGCCGGCGTGATAAAAAGCAGAATCAGTATGGATGGATCACATAGTGAGGAGCCGAGGCTGAGTGGCACCGTCGTTATGACTTGCCGCTTCCATGCTATGGATAGAGCGGAATGAGGGCGCATTGAATGGCCAGGTTCTTACCCCTCTGCTACATTGACGGCTATCTCCCTATCGAGGACCACGGGTTGATAGGGGATGGAACAACAGCCGCTCTCGTCGGCCGAGACGGCGCCATCTCCTGGATGTGTGTCCCTCGGTTCGACTCGCCGCCGCTCTTCTGTCGCATACTCGACACCATGCGAGGAGGGGCCTTTACAGTGGCCCCTGAGAATCTTGTCGAGTCCCGACAATTTTACGAGTCCGATACCGGTGTGCTGGTAACTGAGATGCGCAGCCCGTCAGGATTGGTTCGGGTAACAGACGCTCTTACTATTCGCTCAGGCGCCGACCTCACCGAGGACGCTCCGGCGGGCCGTTGCGAACTAATGCGCTCGGTGAGGGTGCTCGAGGGGCACCTAGTCTTGCGGATCCAGATCGAGCCTCGAGGCGGAGGCCGGGCGGAGAGCGTAGGTGGAGGGGTGCGGCTTCACTGTGTCAGCCGGCCGGAGATCGAACTGCAGCTTCTCTCCACAGGCCAACTGGACGGCCTGGAAACCGGCCGTGAGCTCAAGGCCGGCGACCGCTTCCATCTGATACTACGGTGGGGAAGAGGTTTCCTCCGCCACCATCCCATTCCGCCGGAGGGCCTTCTTCAGGCGACGCTCGATGCCTGGCGTCGTTGGATGGGGCACTTCGACTACGAAGGGCCGCAGGAACTCCTGGTGCGCCGCTCGGCTATAACCCTCAAGCTTTTGGATTACTTCGAGAATGGCGCCATGGTAGCAGCCCCCACTTCTTCGCTGCCGGAAGCGATCGGAGGTGTGCGCAACTGGGACTACAGGTATTCCTGGGTGCGCGACGCGGCGTTTTCGGTGTACGCTTTGCGGCGCATCGGACTCGTTCATGAGGCCGAGGGTTTTTTGGGATGGGTTTTGGATGCCGCGGAAAAAGCCGGGCGGCCGCGCGTCCTCTACGATCTAGACGGCAAGCAGCCTCCACCAGAACGCGAGGATTCCGAACTAGAGGGCTACCGTCGCTCCAAGCCGGTACGGTGGGGAAATGCCGCCGCCGAGCAAATGCAGCATGATGTGTACGGTGAGATTCTCGATTGTGCGTATCAATGGGCGGCACATGGAAACATCATCGACGAAAAATTGTGGGCCCGTCTACGTTCCCGTGTCGAAGCCGCCTCTCAAGAGTGGAACACGCCCGACCGTGGAATTTGGGAAGTGAGAACTCTGGGGCGCCCGTTCACCTATTCGGCGGCTCTGTGTCAAGTAGCTCTTGACCGAGGAGCGCGTCTTGCGGAGCGCTATCGCTTACCGGGAGACTACAAGAGTTGGAGAGAAGCAGCGGATACAATCAAGCAGGCCATCCTGGAAAAATCTTGGGATCCGGAGGTCAAAGCCCTCACCGAACACCTGGGGAGAGGGGGGTTGGATGCCAGTCTTCTCGCCCTGCCCCTGCGCCGCGTGATTCCGGCTGATCATCCGCGGATGGTTGCCACGGCTGCGGCGATCCAGGAACGCCTGGGAGCGGGTAGCGGCCTTTTGTATCGCTATCTTCCTAGAGAATCACCGGACGGTCTGCCCGGGCACGAAGGGGCATTTCTCCTCTGCAGCTTTTGGCTGGTGGATAACCTTGCATTGCAGGGGCGACTCGATGAGGCGATGGATCTGTACGACTCTCTCTGCGCGCGAGCGGGGACTCTGGGCCTACTCCCGGAACAGATCGACCCCGGCAGTGGGAGCTTCCTCGGAAATTATCCGCAAGCATTCAGTCACATCGGCCTCATTTCCAGCGGCGTGAATCTTTCACGACAAATCAAAAAGGCGTCTGCGAGATGATCCGGTCTTTCGTTATCTTCGGGGCCTCGGGCGATCTCACTTCAAGATTTCTTCTCCCCACACTTGCCCGGCTCAGCCAAGCCGGGAAGCTACCGGACGAACTTAATCTTCTTGGCATAGCCCAGGAAGACTGGGACGCGAAAATTTTTCAGCGTCACGCCCGCCAGGGGTTAGAGCGCCACGCTTCCGACATTGCGCTCTCATTTCGCGAAGCGCTGGTCGCCCGGCTTGACTACCGCAAGGCGGACGTGACCCGAGCCGAGGAAGTGAAGACCGCTCTCGCCGCGGTTCGGGAAGCCGCCGTTTTCTATCTTGCGTTGCCGCCGGCGGTGCTTTTCTCCGCGGTTCAATCGATCGCCGTGGCGGGGTTTCCCGATGGAAGTCGGGTCGTTGTTGAAAAGCCCTTCGGGGTCGACCTCGACACGACGCGAAAAATCAACCAGGTCCTTCACAAAGCCTTTCCTGAGCAGGCAATATTTCGCATGGACCACTTTCTGGGGAAGCAGACGGTGCAAAACATCTTGGGGCTGCGTTTCGCGAACCGGATTTTCGAGCCCATTTGGAACTTCCAGCACATCGACCGAGTCGAGATCACCTGGCATGAAACTCTCACAGTGGAGGGAAGAGTCGGCTTCTACGATTCGACCGGGGCGCTGAGGGACATGATTCACAACCACCTGCTCCAGCTCCTGTGCCTGGTCGGTATGGAGGCGCCTCCTACACTGGACGAGCGCGGTCTCCGTGACCACAAGATCGGGGTTCTCAGGTCTGTTCGCCGGCTCTCGCCAGAGGAGATAGAACGCTGGACGGTGCGCGGACGTTACGCCGCAGGCCGCATTGATGGCAGGGATGTTCCGGCATATGTCGACGAGGAGGGAGTTGATCCCAAGCGCGAGACCGAAACCTTTGCGCAGGTCAGCCTTTGGATCGATAACTGGCGCTGGGCCGACGTTCCCTTCATCCTTCGTTCCGGGAAAGCCCTTCAAAGGGACCGGCGAGAGATTGCCATCCACTTCAAGCCGGTCCCTCATCTTGCTTTCGTCCAGGAATCGGCCCCGCAAATTAACGTCCTGCGGCTTGAGCTGAATCCCGATCGCCTGGCCCTGGGCGTGAACATCAACGGTCCAGGAGATCCGTTTGAATTGGAATATATCGAGCTGGACACGGAGCTCGCTCCTCAGGAGATTTCGGCTTACGGGCGGCTCCTGCTCGATTTACTCCGAGGAGACTTGACTCTTTCCATTCGTGATGATGAGGCAGAGGAGTCCTGGCGCATAGTGGAGCCGATCCTGGAAGCCTGGGGGCAGCGCCAAGTGCCGCTGCTTGAATACCCGGCCGGCTCTGCCGGTCCGAACCCAACTACATCTCGAGCTTCAAAGAAGTAAGTGAGGGAGCTGCGATGCTGGACGAGAGATTTCCCAAGGAATAACCTATCGAGGGGGGTCCGTTAGATGACTCGGGTCACAGAGAATCATTCAAAGTAGCAACGCGGAGGAAGTCCGTTTGTCCCGGGGGAGCGGACGGCGCCGCGGCCACAATCACTACCTTGTTTCCGGGTCTCACAATCCCTTTTTTCGAAGCAAGGTCAATGGCCGCCTTTATCATTGCATCACTCGATGCGCATTCTTCTAACAGGAGCGGCTGGACGCCCCATACAAGCATGAGCGGTCGCACGGTTTGGGGCTCGGGGGTGACGGCGACAATGGGTTGGACCGGCCGGTATTTCGCAACGAGCCGAGCCGTCAGGCCTGTCCGGGTAGAGCAGATGATGGCTGTTGCTTTAGCCTGATAGGCCACAAGACTTGCGGCATGGGCAACAGCTTCAGAGGTGGAAACACGGTCGGTGGGAGAAAGGGATACGAAGGGTCGCCGGGCAAAAAGTCGGGCCTCCGCTACCTCAGCAGTTTGTGCCAGAACCTTGACTGCCTCGACAGGATAAGCGCCTACGGCGCTTTCCTCTGAAAGCATCAAAGCATCGGAACCGTCGAGCACCGCGTTAGCAATATCGGCCACTTCCGCGCGGGTGGGTCGAGGGTTTTCGACCATCGAGCGAAGCATCTGTGTGGCTGTCACCACGGGTTTGGCGGCCTGCATCGCTTTGGAGATCAGTTCCTTCTGGATATGAGGCACCTGCGCAATCGGAACTTCTATCCCGAGATCGCCGCGGGCCACCATGATGCAATCAGCAACAGCGAGAATTTCGTCGATAATGTCCAACGACTCCAGCTTCTCGATTTTGGCCATTAAGGGAATGCTTGCTTCGTGGGCTGCAAGAAAACTTCGGGCAGACAGAATATCAACCGGAGAGCGGACGAAGGACAGGGCAACCAGATCCACACTTGCTTCAAGGCCGCGCAGAAGAAGCTTTTGGTCCTGCTCTGTAAAAGCGCGCAGGCTTGAGGTTCCCCCTACCACGTTGACGCCTTTGTGATTCGTAAGGACTCCACCGAGAACGACTCGGCAAACAATCTCCGACCGGGTGACTGATTCCACCTCGAGTTCCACGGTTCCGTCGGCGAGTAGAATGCTTTGGCCCGGCCTCACTTCGTCAGGAAGTTTGGAATAGCTGACCGATGCGGATTCATGATCCCCGGGAACTTCATCGGTCGTGAGGCGAAATCGATCTCCGGCATGAAGCTCGACCGATCCATCTTTGAAAATGCCAAGCCGGATCTTGGGGCCGGGTAGATCCTGAAGGATAGCAACGGGCTTTCCGATCTCCTCCGCGACGGCCCGGATGCGGCCCATGATGGACTGGTGTCCGCTTACCGTCCCGTGGGAGAAGTTGAGACGAAAGACATCGGTGCCGGCCTCCACCAACTTGCGAAGCATCTCGGTCGACTCGGTAGCAGGACCAACAGTGCAAATGATCTTTGTGCGGCGCATGTTGCGTAACCCCATACTAGGTGAGCGATCAGTTTGAGGCAACCTTAACATACGCTGATTCAGCAACGGATTGCTGTCTAGTATTGGTCGATTTTGAAAAAACTTATTCCCAGGCCGGCACACAGGTTGCCGTAGATGAAGCCCGATCGGGATCGAACCAGAAAGATATTGATCGATATTACGAAACCTGTCCTGAGGGTCTTAGCGACAACCAGGCCAACAGCGTGACGCCCGCCACTGCGGAAACGACTGATGCAGACAAGATGCCCAATTTGGCAGCTTTGATAAGACTTTCGCTAAAAGCTAAATTGGCTATGAATAGTGCCATCGTGAAGCCGATGCCGGCGAGGAGGGCACCACCAGCCAGTAACCTCCAACTTAGATCCGGGGGGCGTATGGCGATGCCCGACCACACTACGAGCCAACTAAAGATCAGAACACCCATGGGTTTGCCGAGAATGAATCCCACGAATACAGCTGCGGTAACGGGATTTCCAAGATCACCCAAAGTTACCGGCACTCCG
>JBFJTQ010000082.1:0-7753 GCA_041625275.1 Binatia bacterium
ACGATCGATCCGGCGGTCGCCGATTTGTTGCGGGTACGTCGCGCCGGACACGTCGACCAGCGTGGCCATGAAGTTATCGTGACGTTGCCCGAGGAACCGATTTGCCTTGAGGCTGACCGGATGCGACTGGCCCAGGTCGTCACGAACTTGATCAACAACGCCGCGAAGTATATGCCTGCGCCGGGCCGGATTGGGCTGACCGCAGAGCGGGAGGGTGCCCTGGTGGTCGTACGGGTTAAGGACACGGGAATCGGCATTGCATCCGAGAACTTACCTCATGTGTTTGACTTGTTTTACCAAGTGGACCGTTCGTTTGCGCGGGCCGAGGGCGGGCTCGGAATCGGTCTCACGTTGGTACGGCAACTCGTTGCATTGCACGGGGGAACCGTGGATGTGCGCAGTGCCGGTGTCAACCAGGGCAGTGAGTTTATCCTCCGGCTACCCGCGAGGTGCGACGAAGTTCGCCCTGGCGAGACCGTGGCCCTCGATGCCGGTGGGGCAAAAAAACCGAGGGCTCGCCGCATTCTGGTGGTGGATGACTTTCCAAACTCAGCAACGACGCTTGCCAAGCTGTTGCGCCAACGAGGCTACGAAGTGCGAACGGCCGAAGACGGAGTCGAAGCCCTCGAGGTGGCCAAGGAGTTTCACGCTGACGCGATCGTCCTCGACATTGCTATGCCTAATTTAGACGGCTACGATACGGCGCGTAAGATCCGGGAGCAGTCTTGGGGCAAGAGTACGCTCTTGATCGCCCTGAGCGGCTGGGGCCAGCGTCACGACCGCCAACGCACCCAAGAGGCCGGATTCGATGCGCATCTCACCAAGCCGTTGAAATACCAGGCGCTTTTGGACTTGCTGGCAAAGTTACCGGCCGATGGGCGGCTGGCTGACACGGGTATAGGGCAGCAATCGGATTTAGCGGATTAGCTTCAAGGAGGTTTTTACGGCGAATCTTGGTTTTGTCGGACTTGGGGTCATGGGCAGCCGCATGGTCCAGCGGCTTTTGGCCGCCGGACACAGGGTGACAGGTTACAACCGGACCAAATCGAAGGCGAAGTGGCTTTTGGATGCCGGGATGAAATGGGCCGACACTCCCCGCGCTGCGACGGAGGCGGGGGAAATCGTATTGAGCATGGTTACGAATACCGAGGCGCTGCGGGCGGTCGCGAGCGGTTCGGAAGGGATTTTGGCGGGACTATCTCCCGGCAAAATCTATGTTGATATGAGCACCGTCAGTCCGAGCGCCAGCCGCGAGCTGGCCACTCGCGTCGCCTCGGCGGGAGCGCATATGCTCGATGCGCCGGTGTCGGGCAGCGTCATCACGCTGGAAGAAGGGAAGCTCTCGATTATGGTCGGTGGAGAGCGCGGCGCCTTCGATCGGGCCCTGCCCGTCCTCGAAGCCATCGGTCCAAAAGTAACTCACGTGGGCGGAAATGGGCTTGCCGTCTCCATGAAGATCGCGACCAATCTCAGCCTGGCCGTGCAAATGCTCGCCTTGAGCGAAGGCGTTCTTTTGGCGGAAAGGAGTGGTATTGCGCGTGAAACGGCGCTCGAAGTGCTGCTCAATAGTGTCATCGCGTCGCCGATGGTCAAATACCGCGGTCCGTTCATATTGAAAATGCCCGATGAAGCGTGGTTTGACGTTAACATGATGCAGAAGGACCTGCTGCTGGCGCTGGAGATGGGAAGGCAGCTCGACGTGCCGTTACCCACCACGGCGATCACCAACGAAATGCTGACGGCGGCTCGCGGCATGGGGCTGGGCGAAAAAGATTTCGCCATATTATATGAAGCGCTCGCCAAGATGGCGGGAGTCAAATAGTTTTTAATTCAATCAACCCATACGATTTCGGAGATACACGAGCCCGGCAAACGGATCCCCAGAGACGATGGCAAGTGCAAAGAAATCGAAAATAGCATCGTTGCCGGCGTTGGATCGAGCGAAAGCACTGCATTTCTACCGCCAGATGGTGAAGATTCGCCTCTTTGAAGAGCAGGTCAATCAACTTTATCTGAGCGCCAAAATGCCCGGTCTTGCTCATCTCTATATCGGTCAGGAGGCGGTCGCCGTCGGCGTCTGCGAGGCCCTGCGGCGCGATGACTACATCACCAGCACGCATCGTGGCCACGGCCATTGTCTGGCCAAGGGCGCGTCGCCGGACAAGATGTTCGCGGAGCTTCTGGGCAAAGTCGCCGGCTATTGCCGCGGTAAAGGCGGCTCGATGCACATCGCTGACCAGGACACAGGCAACCTGGGCGCCAACGCCATAGTCGGCGGAAGCGCGGGCATTGCCACCGGCGCGGCGATGTCGGCCAAAATGCGCCGCAGCGGCCAAGTGGCGGTGTGCTTCTTCGGTGAGGGCGCCCTCGGCCAGGGGTTACTGTATGAAAGCATGAACATGGCTTCGCTGTGGAAATTGCCCGTCATTTACGTCTGCGAGAATAACCAGTACAACGAATACACGAACTACCGGGAAAGCACTGCCGGGGAGGTGAGCGCTCGAGCGGAAGCCTTCGGCATAAATACCGAGACGATCGAAGGGCAGGACGTGGAAGCCATCTATAGAAAAAGCCTCGAGATTATCGATCAAACACGACGTGGGAATGGGCCCGCTTTCCTTATCTGCAACACGTACCGATTCTACGGGCATCACGTCGGCGACATCGATCGCTCTTACTACCGCTCAAAAAAGGAAGAAGAAGAATGGAAAACGCAGCGTGACCCGGTCAAGCTCCTCGCCGAGCGGTTACAAAAGAGCGAAATGGCCGACCTAGAGCTCCTGCAGGCCATCGACAAGGAAATCGGCGCGGAAATTGACGACGCCGTGAGTTTTGCCCTCAATGCACCCTACCCACAACCTGACGAAGTCGACCAGCATGTCTACGCTTGATCTATTTGCGATTTTAGATTTTGGAATTTGGATTGGAACCAAGAGTCGGCAATCTAAAATCAATATGCGCACAAACGACAGTTGATTGCTTAGACCCATGGCGACAATACCCCAAGACATGCATGTTACGCCGGCCACGGTCAGAGAGATCACCTTCGGGCAGGCCATCAAGGAGGCCCTGGCTGAGGAAATGCGCCGTGATCCGCGGGTTTTTATCATCGGCGAGGATGTTGCCGAGGCGGGCACGGCCTTCAAAGTGCTATCCGGGCTGGTCAAGGAGTTCGGCACTGAACGAGTGATTGATTCGCCGATTTCTGAAGCTGGAATCACCGGCATCACCGTTGGCGCGGCCATGACTGGCATGCGACCCGTGGTGGACATCATGTTCGGCGATTTCATCACCCTGACCATGGATCAAATGGTGAATCAGGCTGCCAAGATCCACTACATGTCGGGTGGCAAGCTTCGGGTCCCCATGGTTTTGCGGACCACGTTAGGTGCCACACGACGTTCGGCGGCGCAGCACAGTCAGAGTCTACATGCTTGGTTCAGCCACATCCCAGGCCTCAAGGTGGTTTTGCCATCCACTCCCTTTGATGCCAAGGGACTGCTCAAAAGCGCTATCCGGGATGACGGTCCGGTCGTTTTTTTCGAAGACAAAATGATGTATCAACTCAAGGGGCCGGTCCCGGAGGAGGAATATACGCTGCCGCTCGGAGTCGCCGACATCAAAAGGGCAGGTCAAGACATCACCCTCGTCGCCACGAGCAGCATGGTCCAGGTATCCTTGCGCGCGGCTGAGATTTTGGAGCCCATCGGCATTAGCGCCGAGGTCGTGGATGTGAGAACCACGGTCCCGCTGGACACTCGAACGCTCATTGATTCGGCAAGAAAAACCAGCCGTGCCATCGTCATCGACGAAGGTTATGAGCGTTACGGCGTCACCGCGGAGATTGCATCGGTCATCGCCGACGGCGCTTTCTATTATCTCGATGCACCCGTAAAACGACTGGGGGCGATGAACGTACCCGTGCCGTTCTCTCCGGTGCTCGAGGACCGAACCGTGCCCACCGCCGAGGCGGTGGCCGAAGTCGCGAAGCGGCTGTGTAATAAAGCATGATGATGGTTCCAATAGTTCAAGCCGTTCAAGTCGTTATACCGGGAATCCGATTAGCCGTTTTGAACGATTTGAACTGTTTGAACGGCTTGAACAAGGAGGTTCTGTCATGGGCTTAAAGACCTTCGGTTTGATGGGCGTCGATTGGGAAGCGCGCGTCGATCTGGAGCGGCTACGCCAAGAGCGCCTGGCGCGGATCAAAAACGCCCTCAAAGCATCCGATATCGGCTCGCCTCTATGCTTCGACATGAACAACATCCGCTACATTACGGCAACGCATATCGGCACCTGGGCGATGGACAAACTGGTCCGCTTTTCGCTTTTGCCCCAGGATGACGAGCCGATCATCTGGGATTTCGGTTCGGCGGCCCGTCACCATCAAATCTACTGCCCGTGGCTCGCGGAGCGCAGCCGGGCCGGTATTTCCACCCTGCGCGGCGCGACGAACCCGGCTTCGGGCATGGCTGAAGATGTGGCGAAGAAGATCCGGCTCGAACTGGAAAAGCGCAAACTGCACAACGAGCCCGTAGGGGTGGACGTCATCGAGTTGCCTGTGCTGTTCGCTCTTCAAGCCCAAGGCATCAAGGTCGTCGACGGGCAACAGCTCATGCATCAAGCGCGGAAGATCAAAACGCAGGACGAAATTACGCTCCTCAATACGGCTTGCATGATGGTTGACGCCGCCTACGAAGAACTCTACCGTTTTATGCGCCCGGGCGTGCGTGAAAACGAGTGTGTAGGGCTGGTCAACAAGGTACTCTATGATCTTGGCTCCGAACATGTTGAAGGGGTCAACGCCATTTCCGGCGAGCGCTGTAGTCCGCACCCGCATGTCTATACGGACCGTGTGCTGCGTCCCGGAGACCCTGCGTTCTTCGACATCTTGCACAGCTACAACGGTTATCGAACTTGTTACTACCGCACCTTCGCCGTCGGCAGTGCGTCGCCGGCTATGGTCGATGCCTACAAGCGCTGCCGCGATTACATGGACGCGGCCATCAGCATCGTAAAACCCGGCATAACCACCGCGGACGTCGTAAAACTCTGGCCCAAGGCGGAAGAGTTTGGCTTCGCCAGCGAAGAGGCAGCCTTCGCCTTGCAATACGGGCATGGGGTGGGCCTTTCCATTTGGGAGAAACCGATTTTCAGCCGTTTAGTTTCCCTGGATCACCCTGAAGTGATCGAGGAGGGGATGGTTTTTGCACTGGAAACCTACTGGCCGGCGTCAGACGGTTGGTCGGCGGCGCGGTTGGAGGAGGAAGTGGTTGTGATAAAAGACGGTTGTGAGGTCATCACGCGCTTTCCCGCCGAGAAACTCTTGGTTGCCGGAACCCAATACTACACCGCCATTGGGCCGTTGCCGGCCATGCGCGAGACGCAGTCGAACCTCAATAATCCTGGATCGTTGCAAAGGGTAACGCGGTGAACGATTGGAGGAGCTCAGAAGATTTCAACTCCGTCCAGGTTCGAAACGCTCAAAGCGTCCAATAAGAAATGAGGACCTAGATTTGGCAACTGACGTTATTATGCCCGCGCTCGGAGTGGCGCAGGAAAAAGGAATTTTGATCCGCTGGCTCAAAGCTCAGGGCGAACCCGTAACCAAAGGCGAGCCGCTCATGGAGGTAGAAACCGACAAAGCCACGGTCGAGATCGAAGCGCCCGCATCCGGGATTCTGCTAAATGTCTCGGCTTCACCGGGAGATGAAGTGCCGGTCGGCCAACGGATCGCTGTTCTCGTCACCGAAGGTGAAAAAATTGCGATTCCAGTTACGCCCCAGCCAAAATCGCAGCTTTCTGAGACACCAAAACCCGTCGCGGCCCAAGCCGAGCGCAAGATTGTTGAGGATAGGCCACGAATGGCCCGAATCCCTCTCGCGTCGCCGGCCGCCAGGAGAATTGCACGGGAGAAAGGGCTCGATTTATCTTCGTTGCGAGGTACGGGACCGGAAGGAGCCGTGCTTGCCGAAGACGTCATGGGCTCCACCGCCACCGAAGCTCCCGATCTCGCTGGCCCAGCCAAGATCAGGGAAACCGTCAAGCTCACCCGCATGCGCCGCATCGTGGGCGAGCGCATGACAAAAAGTAAACAAACCGCACCCCATTTCTATATAAGCATGGATGTGGATATGACTGAGGTGAGCCAACGAAGGATCTCTTTAAAGGAGAGCGGAGAACCGCTAGTTCCAACGATCAATGATTTCATTCTTGCAGCCGCTGCGCGCGCCTTGAGGGATTTCCCATCGTTGAATGCTACCTTCGTTGAACATGGGGTTCAGCTCTACTCGCAAATAAATCTGGGCGTTGCCGTAGCATTGGAAGACGGTTTGGTCGTGCCGGTTATCCGCAACGCCGACCGCCTGTCTGTGCAAGAGCTGGCCGAACAAACCCGGGAACTTGCCGACAAGGCGCAAAAGAAAAAACTATTACCGTTGGATTACGAGGGTGGCACTTTCACGGTATCCAATCTCGGCATGCTTGGAGTCGACAGCTTCGTCGCGATCATCAACCCGCCGCAATGCGCTATATTGGCCGTGGGAAGAGTCGCTCCCCGCGTCGTCGCCGACGAAGAAGGAATGATGATCCGAGCCGTGATGACCGCGACGCTTTCCGCCGACCACCGGGTCGTCGATGGCGCCATCGCTGCCCGCTTTCTCCAGGAGGTAAAAAGAAAGTTGGAAAACACAGAGTTTTAGTCTTACACGTCAAGGTTGGGAAACAGGCTGCAGAAAGGAGCCTCACATGAAACGCTCGATCCTTATCTTGGGAACCGTATGGATTTGCCTGGGAGTGTCCGCCGCCTATGCCCAGAAAACAGAGAGAATCACCATGGCGGGAGGCCCTCCGGCCGGGGTCTTCGGCATCTTCGCCACGGGTATCGGCACATATCTTTCTAAGAACGTTCCGAACCTTGATGTATCCGTTGCCGCAACCGGCGGCTCGGTGGAGAACGTGCGCCGGGTCAACGGCAAAGAGGCGGAGATGGGAGTCTCCTTTTCCTCAGATCTGCATGAGGCTTTTCTTGGACTGGAGAAGTTCACCGGCAAGCCCTTGACGGACCTCCGCACGGTGGGGTTGGTCTTTTTTGGCGTCGCCCATCTGATTACTTTCGCCGATAGCGGTATCCGCACAGCGGAAGATCTCGTCGGTAAACGTGTCGCCGTCGGCAATCCGGGATCGGGCACCTTTGCTTCCGCCGAGCGTGTGTTTCGCTCCCTGGGAAGCTGGGACAAGATCACCCGCATCCCGCTTCTAGGGGCAGCCGCGGGCGAGGCCATGAGCGATGGGAAGGCAGATGCGTTTTTCTGGACCGGCCCAGAGCCCGACCGAGTCACCACCGAGGCGGCCACGAAAAAGCCAATCCGGGCCATTGAGATCCACACGGCGTTGTCCAAAACCGATTTCTTCAAACAGTATCCTTACTTTGCGCGCTATGTCTTTCCCGCCGGTTCATACCGCGGAATTACAGAGGATACTTCGACAATCGGCGTCCCTGTTATCTGGCATGTCTATCGGGAGTTCTCGGCACCGCTGGTGCAAAAGATGGCCCAAGCCATTTACAGCAAGGACGGGAACGCTCATATGCTGAAGGTCCACGCCGGCTCAAAGGATATGGTTCCGGAAAAGGCCCTACAGGGAATTACCGTCCCGCTTCATAAAGGCGCAGGAGACCACTGGAAATCGGTGGGCATCGCCATTCCTGAAATGCTCCGCGCGCGCTGAGTTATTCAGGCGCTTGAACATCCCC
>JBFJTQ010000083.1:0-7743 GCA_041625275.1 Binatia bacterium
AACTGCGGAATCCGGGTTGAGTGCTTGCCCCGTGGATGCCGCCCGATGGGTACCGTTGCCGGGTGATACGCATTGTCGATGTCTTTGACTGTTTACTCCATCGAGACGAAGCAGCGAAATCCTACGCCGGTTTGTCGCCAGTCGGCTGAGCCAGCTCGAAATCAATTTCAGATCGGAATGCGTTGATGCGCACGACCTTCACGCGCACGGCATCGCCAAGACGGTACTTCTTCCCGCGGCGCAGGCCTTTGATGACGTATTCCTTCTCGTAGTAGTGATAGTCGTCGTCGGTGAGGGAGGAGAGCTTGACCAGGCCTTCGATGAAATAGGCGTCGAGCTCGACGAAGAAGCCGAAATTGGCGAGGCTGGCGATAAAGCCGCTAAACTCCTCGCCGATCTTGTCCATCATGAACTGCGCTTTTTTGAGGTCCACCATTTCGCGCTCGGCATCCATCGCATGTCTTTCCCGTTCGGAAGTGCGTTTGCCGGCTTCCTGTAAATACCGGATCAGATCCTCGCGCTGGTTGGGCTTGAGTTTTTCTCCGCGCAGGACTCGGTCCAGCAGGCGATGCACGATCAGGTCGGGGTAGCGCCGGATGGGCGAAGTGAAGTGGGTATAACAAGTCGATGCCAACCCGAAGTGACCGATGTTCTCCGGTTGGTAGTGCGCCTGCTTCATGGCGCGCAACACCACATGGTGGATGACTTTTTCCTCCGGCTTGCCGCGGCAAGCTTCGAGCAGGCCCTGAACCTCAAGCGGCGTGATGGGTTCCCGTTTCACCGGCAAACGATACCCCAGGCTAAGGAGAAACGGCGCGATGGCTTCGAGAGCCTCGTCATCCGGCCCTTCATGCACGCGGTACAGTAGCGGCAAATCATTGTCCTTGAGGTGGCGCGCGACTGCCTCGTTGGCGGCAATCATGAATTCCTCGATGATCCGGTGAGCGACGTTGCGCTCGGCGCGCACGATGTTTTCGGGCACGCCCTGAATATCGAGGATAATCTCGGCCTCCGGCAAATCGAAGTCCAGGTTGCCGCGAGCTTTGCGCTGGTCGCAGATCAGCAGCGCAAGCTCCTCCATGAGCTGGAATTGATCCACGAGCGGGCGGTAGCGCTGCAGCGTTTCCTGGTCCTTGTCCACCAGGATCCGCCGCACGTTCGTGTAGGTCATGCGCTCGTGACTGCAAATCGCGGAGTCGAAGAAGCGGCTAGTGATTATCTCTCCCTTAGCATTGAATTCCATGCAGACCGTTTTTGTGAGGCGGTCCTCGCGGGGATTCAAGCTGCAGATGCCGTTCGACAATGCCTCGGGCAGCATCGGTATCGCCCGGTCGGGAAAGTAGACGCTGGTGCCGCGCTGGTAGGCCTCTTCGTCCAGGGCTGATTCCTCCCTTACGTAGAAAGCGACATCCGCAATAGAGACGAAAAGCTCATAGCGGTCGTTTTTTCTGCGCACACAGACGGCGTCGTCGAAGTCTCGCGCTTGCTCGCCGTCGATGGTGACCATCGGCAAGTCGCGCAGATCCTCGCGGTCTGCGAACGTCTCCGGGCCGACGGCGAAAGGGCAGTTCCCGGCTTCCTGATGGACCGCCGGAGGGAACCCGGGAGCCAGGCCGTAGCGGAAAAGGATCGATTGAACCTGAACCTCCGGATCGTTCGGATCGCCCATGATGGCCGAGAGTTCGACTTCCGGCGGCGCAACGGCCGTGCCGTAGCGGGAGATCTCCGCAGCGATGACATTTCCCTGCTCAGGCTGATGGCGGCCTGGTTTCAGCGGGATCGCGGGGGCAATTCTAGGGTCCATGGGAATGAGGTAGCTCTTACCCTGAAATTGCTCATAAGTGCCGATGAGCCGTTTGTGGCCCCGCTCAAGGACCTGCACGATATGGGCCTCGGCGCCACCCCGTTTTTTACGGTCGATGCGCACCATCACCCGGTCCCCATGCATGACTCGACGCATTTCACGGCGGTTGAGATAAACGTCTTCCGCGCTCTTGTCGTCGGGAATGAGAAAGCCATAGCCGTCGGGGTGGCTGTGAACCCGTCCCGTGACCATGTGCTGGCCACGCGGAAGCGTGTAGTGATTCTTCTTCAGGCGAACCATACGCCCTTCGCGAACGAGTTCCCGCAGGCAGTCCACAACCGCCTGCAGGCTTTCGGGAGCGAGGCCGGCACGCCGCAATATCTCTACGGGGGTCAAACGGGCTTGCGGTTTCCTGGCGAACAGATCGAGAATCTTTTCCCTGGCCCGCACGGTTTCAGGGGAAGGATATTTGGACTCCAATGCCATGGGTGGCGCACCGGATCTAGCTCAACGATACGGCTCTCATCGGGAGGGTGACGATAGCGGGAGGCTCCGCCGGCTAATCCTCGCGCCGTTCCGACTCGGCGTAAAGCTCGCTCATGAACCAGTCATCGCTGATGTCTGCGGGTTTTGTAATTTCCTTTAAAGTCACGTCCCGTGAAAGCGATTCCAGGATCTGGCGGGCGATGTTTACGAAATCGTCCACGACGAGCACGACGATAACTGCCTTTTTGCGATCCATTGTTCGGACGATGCCCACACCTTCGTAGGATTCGAAGATGAATTTGACATAGGCGATATCCCCGGGCTTCACTTCGAGATAGATCGGATGTAACTGCACGGCTCGCGGCTTTATCGATTGAGCAATTTCTCGAGGGCTTTTGGAATCCATTCCCCTTGTTCCTTGTTTGCGGACTTTCTTTCGCCGCCTGAACTCGGAGAAGACCCCCAGCCGAGGACTTGGGCCAGGGCGCGATTTGCCGGTTTTATCTGCACATGCGGAATCTTTCCTTCCACCCGAAAGGGTATGGAGAGCCGTCCCCGCCCATCGAGAAAGTAGCGAATCGTTTTGTAATCGCGCTGCAGATCCTGGGACAATTGGGGCGACAGGATGAGCGTCCCGTTCCATTTGGTCGCACGATCACCCGCGATCCAACCCGACCCCGTAATCGAGTAGGCAGGGGTTGATAGCACCAAGCCGTCGGCACGAAGCCGTTTCTGCTCGATGGTGAGATTGGCCTTGAGGGCATCGAATGGGGTATCCGGTCTATCCGCCAAGGCCACAAGCGTTGAGGGGAGGCGAAGCGGCATCTTGATACTGCCGGAGGCATTCTGCTCGCCTGAAAAAATGCGCCGGACCAGATTGATGCCGCCAATGGAACCCTGGTTAATCTCAACCTCTCCCGATCCGGTCAGCGTCTCCTGCACAGGGGTGCCGTTTCGAGCGTTGGCACTGAATCGGCCGCGAAAGCTGAGTTGCCCTTTGATGGGTTCTTTTAGTTGCGGAAAGCGCTGCGTCACAAGCGCTTGGACGCTGACAGAGTCGATTTGCGAAGCCACCTCTAGCCGCTGGGTGCCTTCCCCGTTGGATACCCAAAACCCATCGCACTCAAGAATCCCGTCAAAGAGCCGCAAAGAAAGATTCTTGAAGCTTATGCCCGTCGGCGCCCATGAAACCGCCGCTTTGAGATCGCTGTAGGGCGTCGCATGCAAGATACCCGCAGGCGAAGAAACATATCCCTGCAGCAAGGGGGCGCCGTTTTGAATTTGAATTTCTCCCGTGGAGGTCATGTCCTTGACCCAATTGGACGATTTCACCGAAAAGGGAGGCAGATCCGACAGGTTGAATTCCGGCGACCGCAATTCGTAATTTGCTCGTGGCTGAGCTAGGTCCGCCACGGTTCCGGCCATCTTGATTTGGGATGAACCCAGACGAAACGAAACGTTTTCGAGGCGAGCTTTTTCCCCCGCAAAAACAATCGCCGCGTTCAGCCGCTCGATCTTTTTGCCGGTTTCTTTGTGCCGGAACTCAGCGTCGGCGACTCTTAGCGTGCCCCAAAGCCGCCAGCCGCCGCCGATGAATGAAAGGTTTCGTTCGACGACCACGTCCCAATCAACACCCCCGTCGGCGGCATAAAATGACAATGGCGAAGCGAGATGACCCCACGCGGCCAGCGGACTACGCTCGCTGTGGAGCTTAAGGCGTAAACGAGGCTCGGGTCTCTGTTCGATGGCACCGGAAAGCGTGATTTGAGAATTGCCGAGAGTCGCCACGGAGGGGTGAATTTTTAGACCGTTTTTTTCCCGCGAGATTCGGGTCCGCAGGTCAGCGACGCTGCCTGCCGGTTTGCGCAGCCACTGGCCGTAGCTCAACTCGCTCGTTTGCGCTTTGACCAACACCCCCATGCGCAGCCTTTCCCAGCTCCCTTCGAATCGGCTGAAGACGCTGATGGGACCTTCGGTGACGAGGGCAACGGGTAGATTTTGCTTCAGAAACGGCAATCGGCGCAGATTGGTGAGGTTGATCTTGTCCAGAGTGAGCTTACCTTTCAACTCGGCTTCGCCCCAGGAATGATTTTCGGGCAGAACCACCGTGCCTGTCACAATGGCGTTGTAATCGGAATTTCCAAACAAGGGCGACTTGAGCGTAATGTCCGTGATGCGAGGATATTCCAGGGTTCCGGACATTTTGGCTTGGAGCGACGAGGGCCCGCTGATTTCGAGCTCCCGCGGAATTCTGTTTCTGAGAAAAGGTAAGGCGCGGGTGAGGAGCGGGACATAAAGGGAGTCAAATTCCATTTCTAGATCAACCGGCTGCTGCGACCAGGCGCGACCCTGCTGAAATGGCCCCAGTTTTCCCCTGATGCGCACGTCGCGACCTACCCCCTCGGTTAACGCGGCGGCAAATCTGAATTTCGTTTTGTATGCTGCATCGAGCCCCGTGAGCTCCATGTCAACGTGTTTGACTTGAACCTCTGCGGGTTCCTGGATCGAGCGGTCGATGAAATCCACTCGGCCGTTTTGTATGGTGATGTTGTGGACCCTAAAGTTGACCGGGGCCTGTCGTCTATCGGGCCCGGCCGGTTTTCCTCTGGGAAAAGCCGTGACTTCTTTTCTCCGGATGCTGAATGCTGAAGTGTTGATCAAGCCCTCGCTGTCGGTAATGATTTGAAATTCAGGTTCCTTGAGCGTGAGCGAATCGACGACAACGCGGCCCGCGAGCAGCTGAAGCAGGCTTACGCCCAATCTGAGTTCTTTGGCTTGAACGAAAGGAGTGGCGGCGAAACGCGGATTATCCGCAATCTGGAAATCTTTCGCGGAAAAGCCCAGTCCACCGATCAGGCGGGCTTCGAGGCGGTTGAACCTGACCTCGCGGGCGAAAAATTTTTGCAGCTCTTGATGCATTTGATCATGCGTCCGAGCCGCTAAGCCGCTGAAATAGTGCACCATGGCGAACGTCGCGGCACCAACGGCCATCACACCAAACACGATCAATTTTCGCGACATTTTCATTGGGCCCGCGAGTCGAGGCCACAGTCGGCAGTCACAGCTGCGAGTGGAAGTCCTGACGTGACGAAAACCGGCT
The DNA here is from genome assembly GCA_041625275.1 of Binatia bacterium. Taxonomy (GTDB): domain Bacteria; phylum Desulfobacterota; class Binatia; order UBA9968; family UBA9968; genus JBFJNS01. Next base: position 5,391 of record JBFJTQ010000083.1, read on the forward strand.
GTCGTGGCAGGTCAAGCAGCATGGGTGGCGCTTAATCAATGTTCCTAACGGGAACACCAAGGAAGGCCGAACGACGCTTGCTAATCCCGGTGGTCTCGCTATTGAATTCGTTCGACGATGGTCGCAATTCCCTGACCCACGCCGATACACATGGTTGCGAGACCATACCGGCTGCCGCGCTTCTCCATCTCGTGGACGAGCGTGGTCATAATTCTAGCTCCGCTGCAGCCGAGAGGATGACCCAGCGCGATAGCGCCACCGTTCACGTTCACTTTCTTGGGATCCATTTCCAGCTCACGAACGCACGCAAGAACTTGGGAAGAAAAAGCTTCGTTCAATTCAACAAGATCAATTTGACCGATGGTCAGACCGGCTCGCTTGAGAGCTTTCTGGGTAGCCGGTATGGGGCCGATCCCCATGTAGTTGGGATGCACTCCGGCGGTTGCCGAGGCGACGATGCGGGCCAGGGGCTTGAGCTTCAGCTGCTCGGCCCGCTGCGGCGTGGTCAGCAACAACGCGGCCGTGCCGTCGGAAAGGGGAGACGAATTCCCCGCAGTTACGCTGCCGCCTTTTTTGAACGAAGGCGATAGCGCCGCAAGCTTCTCCATGGACGTGTCGGCCCGGGGACCCTCGTCCTTGCCGTGCACCAGGGGAGAGCCTTTTCTCTGAGGGATTTCGACAGGGACGATTTCGTCTTTGAGGCGGCCTTCTTCATGCGCCTTGACGGCCTTCAGGTGGCTTCCCAGAGCCCATTCGTCCTGATCCTTGCGGCTGATCTGGTATTTGTCGGCCACGTTTTCGGCGGTCTCGCCGTTGTTGATCAGCGAGTAGAGCTCGCCCATGCGGCGGTTGGGAAAGCGCCAGCCGAGAGAGCTGTCATAAGCCGTGACGTCGCCGCGTTGAAATGGCGCGGCGCCCTTGCCAATGACCAGCGGCCCACGGGTCATGCTCTCGACGCCGCCAGCGACAAGGAGGTCGCCGTGATCGGTCTCGATGGCGTGTCCGGCCTGATTGATCGCTTCCAAGCCGGAGCCGCAGAGGCGGTTGATCGTTACGCCCGGGACGGTGTACGGAAGACCTGCAAGGAGCGAAGCGTTGCGCGCGACGTTGCGCGAATCCTCCCCGGCCTGATTGGTGCAGCCGAAGTAGACGTCTTCGATTTCATCTTTGTTAATGCCGGTCTTTTCCACGAGCTTGGCGATGATAAAGGCCGCCAGATCATCCGTGCGAATATCTTTCAAAATCCCGCCATGCCGGCCCATCGGGCTGCGCACGGCCCCTACGATTACTGCTTCCTTCATGACTTCACCTGACCTTCGTTATAAGTATAAAAACCTTTGCCGCTCGCCTCGCCCAGAAAACCAGCGAGCACCAGTTTCTTTAGCAGCGGCGCCGGGCGGTAGCGGTCATCGCCGGTCTCGCGCTGCAATCCTTCCAGCACGGCGAGAACTTCGTCGAGTCCGACCTGGTCCCCCCAGCGCAGCGGCCCCTGGGGGTAGTTCACCCCAAGCCTGAGCGCGATATCGATTTCTTCCGCGCTTGCCACGCCCTCTTCCAGGCTCCTCGATGCTTCGTTGATGATCAAACTCAGGATGCGCGGAAAGGTCAAACCCGCGGCGTCTTTGACGCGCACGGATTCTTTGCCGAGAGAACGGAAAAGCTGCTCGGCTTCTTGCACAGCGCTTTCGGCCGTTCTCATGCCCCCAGCCAGTTCGATGACCTTTCTGTCTTTGAGAGGATAAAAGGTGGCGAAACCGACGATCCGTTCCGGCTTCTTGGTCCAGGAAGCCAGCAGGGTCGTCGCACCTCCCACGCAAGAGGTGACGATAAAGGAAGGGGACGGAAGGGCTGCGTCCAGTTTCTCCAAAACGGATTTTTTCCGCGCCTCGTCGCCGGCGCAGGTGTCGAGGACAAGGCCGGTTGTGGGCGCGACTGCGGCAGGGTCGGCCTGATGGCTTGCATCCAGCCCTTTCTCCCGTGCCAGCGCGAGGAAGTCGTGAGCCAAGCGGTTTTCGCCGACAATGGCGATGGTGCTATTTTTTGTCATAGACGTAGTAGCCTCTGCCAGTTTTTCGACCTAAATTGCCCCCCAAAACCATGCGCCGCTGGATCGGGCTGGGGCGCAATCTTGAATCGTGGAAAAAAGACTCGTAAAGCGACTCCGTGGCGGCGAAGTTGATGTCGTTGCCGATAAGATCCATGAGCTCGAAGGGGCCCATGCGGAAATTTCCCGCCTGCTTCATGATGCGGTCAATGGTCTCCACGGATGCATCGCCGTCGCCCAGAATACGAAGCGATTCGTTATAGAAAGGGCGCGCGATCCGATTGACGATGAACCCGGGCGTATCCTTGG
>JBFJTQ010000084.1:0-7714 GCA_041625275.1 Binatia bacterium
CCTGCTTCTACCGGTTCGGCTTCTCCCGGGTGAAGAACGCGAGTATGCGAGCACCTATTTGGTGCGGGGAGATTTACCGGAGGGGGTCAAATCCCTGAATGTCACGTATGAATTCAAATTGGACCGCTAATCTGGGATCGAAGATCGCGCTAGTGCTGATTTTTCTCTTGGTCGGGCGGGTATCTGCCCATATTCCGATTCCGCCAAAGAAAGGTGAGATTGGACGGCGATCGGTCGCAACCGCGGTTCCCGATTTTTCCCTTATAAATCAGGACGGCCAGCCCTTTCGCTTCGCAGACAGCCACGGGAAACTCGTTCTGGTCACCTTCATGTTTACCACTTGTCCCGATGTCTGCTCGCTACTGTCTGCCAAGTTTGGCGCGATCCAAGCCGCCATGCGGGAGAAAAAGCGTCGTGATTATCTCCTCCTCAGCATCACTACCGACCCCGAAAGGGACACCCCGGCGGCGCTGAAGTCGTATGCGGAGAATTTCAAAGCCGACTTCCGCCATTGGCTATTTCTCAGCGGAGCGCCAGACCAGCTAGCCAAAGTTTGGAAGGGATTTGGTGTCAACGTGAGAAACACCGCCGGGGGACAGGTCCAACACACAGCGCTGACAACATTGATTGATCGTCAAGGGGTTCGACGAGTCGATTATTATGGTGAAAAGTGGCAAGAGCACGAGATCCTCAGGGACCTCTCATGGCTGGATTCCAAAGAATCAAAGTAGGCGCTCTCGCGTTTTACAGTCTCTGCATCGGATTCCTGATCTTTGTTCTCATCCTGCACAACGCCACAGCCAACAGCGACCAAGGAATACTGGAAATTCGCCTCAAGGATCATCGCGAAGCGATCGGGGATTTTTTACATTTGAATATCGCCATCGATCAAATCGCGATCAGTCCGAAAGTGGGGTACAAGTTTTGGCAGGTGAGTTGGGAACATCTCGTGCCAGCGGTACCAGCCGTAGACCTCACCCGCTATAGCGGCGGCGAGAGCGTCCGGATCTTTCGCGGTGCTGTCAAGGTCGGGGCATTTGACGCGGTGCACCTGAAGCTCAGGTCTGTAGAGGGTATGTTGAAGAAAGGCCGGCAAAATGCCAAAGTCAAAAATCTTGTCGGGCCAGTCAAGCTTAGGTTTGAAGTCCACCCTCAGAGCCAAACCCTGATTATTTTGGATCTGGTAGTACTGGACATGTCCGATCACCCCCCTCGCGCTTACGAAATCGGCGTCAAAGGTTACGAGCTCTACACAAACGGCAAATTAATCGATAGAATTCCCCCTGGATAAGATACCCGTGATGAATGCCGTCAAAATCCGGTTTCTGATGCTGGGAATGTGCGTGCTTGCCTTGGGCACTGCTTTGGGTACGACGCTATGGACGAAGCTAGGGCCACAGCCGCGCTACGGAAGCCAAGATCAGCGCCCGCTGGAGCATACGGATAGTTACGGGTTGGTGCCAGATTTTACCCTCGTGGAACGAAACGGCAAAGAGATCAATCTTGCCCATCTGCGCGGAACAATTTGGATCGCCGACTTTATCTACACGAGCTGCAACGATACATGCCCCTTACAAACCGCGGAGATGGCAAAGCTCCAAGGGGAAACAAAAGATCGGCCGGACCTACGCTTGGTATCCTTCTCGGTGGATCCCGACAAGGATACGCCAGGAGTCCTGACTCGCTATGCTGACCGTTTTGGGGCCGATGCCTCGCGCTGGCTGTTTTTAACTGGACCTAAAGGAGAGATCACGCGTCTCATTCGGGAAGGTTTTCGCCTGAGCGCCGCTTTCGCTGTGCCCGGCGGGGAAAAAGCCGATGATATGATTCTGCACAGCACCAGATTCGTCCTGGTCGACAAGCAAGCACGGATTCGTGGTTATTACGACAGTCGTGACGCCGAAGCGTTGCAACGCCTTAGGAGAGACATCAGCGCTTTAGTCCATGGATAGGAGGAGTGGCCCTATGGCAAAAACCAAGAGCAAGAAAACCCGGCCGCAAACAGTACCGCAGCAAGTCGTATCCAATCAGGGCCCCAGTTGGCCGCTTTTCATTCTTGCCGCCGTCGGCATGATCTTGACCGGCTATCTGACCTATGCCGCCTGGCAAAACCAATCAGTGGCGGGCTGTACCGTTGGCAGCCCCTGCGACGTGGTCCTCACTAGCCGCTGGTCCACGCTCTTCGGCATGCCTATCGCATTCTGGGGATTTCTGACCTACGGCCTGCTTGCCGCTGTAGCTTGGAACAAGCAGACGGACAGTCAATGGAAACTGGCATGGTTTATTTCTTCGATCGGGGTGCTTTACAGTCTATATCTCACCGGGATTTCCTTCGTTGTGCTGGATGCGGCGTGCCCCTATTGCTTGATTTCACTGGCGCTGATGACTGTGATTTTTCTCTACGTGCATTTTCAGCGCCCCGCGAGCCTGGCAAATCTGTCTTGGGGCCCATGGCTGGGGAAAACCGTAGGAACAGGCCTCGTGCTCATCGTCACGCTTCATTTGCACTATGCCGGCGTGTGGGGAAAGGCGCCCGGGCCCGAGGATCCCTGGGTTCGGGGCTTGGCTGAGCATTTAACCAAAATCGAGGCGAAATTTTACGGCGCGTATTGGTGCCCTGCCTGCAAGGCACAGAAAGAATTGTTTGGAAGCTCGGTGCGACGCCTGCCCGAAATTGAGTGCAGTCCCGGAGGGCAACGTGCGCCGCAAGCTCCGGAATGCGATGAGGCCGGAATCAGGAGTTACCCGACGTGGATCATTGATGGACAACGCTATGTTGGCGTTCGTAGCCTGGATGAGTTGGCACAGGCCAGCCAATATAAGGGAGTCAGTCCATGAAGCTTGGTTGCCAAGTCAAGCGCTGGTTCCTGAGCCTCTTGACGCTTGCAATAGGGATTGGGGCGTTTTCCCAACCGCCTCAGGCCGACCCGTCGAAATATCCTCAATTCGCACAACAAGCACCGCACGCAAACGTGAAACCAGTATTTATTTCCGTTGATGAATTAGTCAACGAAGTAACCGCTGGGACGAAGCCGCTCATCATTGATGTGCGATCAGCCGAGGAGTACCGCGAGGCGCACATTCTCGGGGCCGTCTCCGCTCCCCTCGATGAATTTCGCGCATATTTAAAAAACATCCCCAAGGACCGACTGACTGTTCTCTATTGAGCCTGCCCTCATCACCTGGCCAGTTTGGCCTATGGCATGATGAGCGAAAAAGGATACAGCAACATGAAAGTTCTCGACGAGGGAATCATCGGCTGGTACGAAAAGCGCTACCCCATGGAAGGAACCAGAATCCGCTAGTTGGCGTTTATGGCGGGCAAGAAGTCGGTCATTCTCCTGAGCGGTGGCGTCGATTCTGCAACCGCGGCGGCGATCGCGAAAGAGCGAGGCTTTGAGCTGTACGCGCTGACCTTCGAATACGGACAGCGTCACCGCAGAGAAGTTGAAGCGGCCAAAAGGGTGGCGGCGCATATAGGTGTTAAGCAACATGTCATCATCGCATTCGATCTTCGGGCTATCGGAGGTTCGGCCCTGACGGATGAAATCGAGGTTCCGAAGGGACGAAGCGCCGCGGAAATTGCGCGGGGCATACCTTCGACCTATGTGCCCGCGCGAAACACCATTTTTCTATCGTTCGCCCTCGCTCTTGCGGAAAGAATCGAAGCCGCGGACATTTTCTTTGGCGCCAATCAACTCGACTACAGCGGCTATCCTGATTGTCGCGAGGCGTATCTCCACGCCTTCGAAGCAATGGCTAACATAGGAACCAAAGCCGCTGTTGAGGGCCAACTTCATATTACAATTCACGCGCCTCTGATTCATATGAGCAAGGCGGAGATAATCCGAAAAGGAACGGAGTTGGGGATTGACTACGGGCTTACCTGGAGTTGCTATGACCCGAGGCTTGATGGCAGGGCCTGCGGACTGTGCGATAGCTGCCAGTTTAGGCTCAAAGGGTTTAACGAGGCAGGTTACCCTGACCCGCTTCCGTACCCATCTTTTTAAGGGTTAAATCAATTTATGCTGCCTGAGCCATTTACACCCCAATTTCTCACTCAGCTAGAAACGTTGAGGTTGCGCACAAAAAAAGAAACGCTTGGAAGCCACCCGGGCAGCTACTCATCGCCTAGGCGGGGAACCAGCCTGGAATTCGCCGATTACCGGCGATACTCTCCCGGCGACGACCTGCGCTACCTCGATTGGGGAATTTACGCGCGGAGCGACCGACTTTACATCAAGGTATTTCGCGAAGAGGTCGACCTTTTTGCCTATATATTCATCGATGCCAGTGCCTCCATGGCCTTTCCGTCTCCCGGAGAAAAATTCCAACCCGCAAGTCACATTGCGCTTGCCCTCGCTTATGTCGTCCTGGCGAATCACGATCATGTGAAGTTGCATTTCTTGCAAAGCGGTTCGAGCAGCGTCGCCTCGCCGTTTTACCGCGGCCGCCGACGCATGGTGGACTGTGTGGACTTCGGTGCAGCGGCCGCTCCAGGCGGACCTCTCGAACTCGGGCCTTCGCTCGGGGAACATTTAAAAAGACTGCGCAGACCGGGAAAGGCGATTTTGATCTCTGATTTCTTAATGCCTGCCCCATCCTATCAGCAAGGGTTAAATCTTCTGCGCGCCTTCAATCTCGATATCGCGGCCATTCAAGTGTTGTCGCGAGCGGAGGTGGAACCGCCTTTTGCGACCGGTGCCTTCAATTTGGTAGACAGCGAAAGCAATGCAGAACTTCGACTGCAATGGGATGCCGCAGCAAGGCAGGGGTACCACGTCAAGCTGGCGCAACATAATTCAGAGATTCGCAGCTTCTGCCATCAAAGTGGCATTCACTATTCCCTCTATGTCACGGATCGGGACCTGAGCGACTTCGTCTTCGCGACGCTGCCCGCCATAGGTCTTTTTAAATAGGTCTCTCCATGGAGTTCCTCAGCCCCAGCGCTTTGTACGGATTTCTGGCGCTTCCCTTGCTTCTTCTTCCCTATTTGATCCGGCGCAAGCCCCAACGCCTTGTGTTTTCAAGCCTGCTCCTTTTTGCGCCACAGGCATCAGGCGCCACGGCTCGACCCTGGAGAAGACTTCGTCTGCCGCCGATTTTCTTCATACAGCTTTTGTTACTTGCCTTATTGATTTTCGCTCTTGGGGAGCCGGTTTTTTCCGTGCGAGTGTCTAACGTTGCCGTCGTCATGGACAACTCGGCAAGCATGCAAGCACTGGAACAGGGAACAACGCGCTTTGCCTTAGCCCAGGAAAGAGCACGGACCCTCCTCGCCGATCTCGGCGCCACGGGCAGGGTGGACATCTATGTCACTGTCCCGCGGCTGACAAACGTCACCAAAGAAACTCTCACGCCACTCGAGGCAGCAAGCATGCTGACCAGCTTAGAGCCTTTCGATCTCCCCGACGTTTCGGTGGACTATGGGATTGTGTTGAAAGAACTAGCACAGGACCTTAATTACGAGCGAATTTATTTTCTTACTGATCGTCCCGCTCACGGTCAGTCGGGTGTCCTGTGGATTCTCACGCTCGGACAGGCACAAGAAAACCTGGCCATCACGTCTTTCCGCGTCCGCCGTTCTTCGTTGACAAACTCCCAATTAGAAGCCCTGGTCAGCGTCACTAATTTCACGTCGCAAGATCAAAAGACTAAGGTTTTGCTTAGGGGCAGGGGCGCGCTCCTCGCGACAAAGGAACTCACCCTGGGCGGTGGGCAGAGCGACACCGTCTCATTCCAGGGATTTGCCGAACATCCCTATTTCGAGGCCGAGATCGACGCACGCGACGCTCTCGCCCTCGACAATCGGCGGTTCGCCGTCCCCAGCCATACCCGGACGCTGAAAATTCTAGGCATATCGCCGCGCCCGGAGGCTGTCGCAAGCCTTAGGCGCGTCGCCGGCGTCAGCATTGATGTCATCTCACCCCGCGACTACGGCAACGTGGATCGCTCCGGCTATGGCCTTGAGATCTTCCATTTGTCGGCACCGCCGACGCTTCCCGGCGCTCCGGCACTGCTGGTCCTGCCGCCCGAAACCAACCCGTTCGTTGAATTAGAAAGGCCCATGTCACCGGTCGGCGTGTCGCACTGGCGTGCAGGTCATCCCTTGACTCGGTACCTGAACTTCGCTCTCTTCCGGCCCCGATGGGCGCGCCCGTTTAAACCCAAATTCCCCGGTGAGACTTTGATCGAAAGCCCGGAGGGCGGCCTTGTTTTTGCGGCGGAGCGTTACGGAGTCCGCTATTTGGTCCTAGGCTTTGATCCCTTTCCGTACTTGGGGAAGGAGAACTTGCCGATTTCTATCTTCACGCTGAATTTTCTCGATTGGTTCATCGGAGAATCCGGGGCCGAAGGAAACGGGACTGGAGAACCAATTTCAGTTAGGACGAGCGAGCCGGGAGCAGTCATGGTTACTCCCAAAGGCGAACAACAACCCCTGCGGCCTGGCTCCAACAGTTTTGCCAACACTTTCTTCCAAGGCATTTACCAGTTGAGCCATGGAAAGGCCAAGGAACTCTTTGCGGTCAATTTTTACGACACCGCTGAATCCAACCTACGGGAGCGCGCGCCGATCACGCTCAGGGACGAAGACAACACGAACAACAGAATTTCCACTCTTTTGTTTTTGTGGCCTTATCTCCTCTCGCTGTCTTTGCTGCTGTTTGTCATCGAGTGGTTTTTGATTCCTCGAGTCATGCGCTCTCGGCAGACTGTACGATTCCGGAAGATTGAAGCGGTATGACCCCCCTCTTTGACAATGTTCAGTTCGCCCAACCGGTCTTCCTTTGGATGCTGACGGCCTTACCGGTGCTTTGGTTTTGGTTCCGCAACCGAAGCCTCTTCGTGATTGTTTGGCGGACTTTGATCCTTGCGCTCATTATCTGCACGCTGGCGAATCCACGATTTGTCACCCGGCAGTCCACTATCGATACCCAACACCGCATTTTCGCTTTTGACTTCTCCCAAAGCATCCCCTCAAGCATGCGCCAGTGGATGGCAAAAACGGTACAGGACGCGCCGGCCCTAAAAGAGGGAGATTTCGTCTTCGTCTTTGGGGGCGAATCAAGGAGAACAGCGAACTGGAGGACGTGGCTGCAGGGAACCGAACCCGAACAGAAAGCGATCGCGCCTGAAAAAACAAACCTAGAGAAGCTCTTTAACGCGCTATTGGCCTTTCCCACAAAAGCCCGCGATGTTTTCCTCTTCACCGATGGCTGGGAGACCGAGGGAAACCTGGAGCGATTCTTACCGTCGATCGCCGGTTCTGGACTACGGATCCATCCCATGTTGCCGATGGAGCGCCTGGATCGCCCCAACGTGGCGGTGGCAAAATTGATTGCGCCGACCCAGGGAAACAGCGGAGAGGCGATCAATCTCAAGGTCGGTTTGGAAAATCAAAGTAACCGCATGGTGGAGGGCACGCTGACATTAAGTCGTGACGGGCAAAATTTTAAGACCGAGAACCTCGAGCTGAAACCCGGAAGTCAGATCTTTACCTTTCAAACCACCCTTCCGGACACCGCTTTGACCTCCTATCGCGCCACCTTTGCGCCGCGCCGGTCGGAATTTGATCGATACGCGCCTGATAATCAGGCGCTGGCTTGGGTGACCGTTCAGACCAAGGCGAAAGTGTTGCTGCTGAACGGGCGCGCTGGCGCAGGACGATATCTCGAAGAAATTCTCAAACGGCAAGGATATGACGTCACCTCAC
>JBFJTQ010000085.1:0-7711 GCA_041625275.1 Binatia bacterium
AACGCTGAAAGAAGTTTCAGCCGCCGCACGCTCTCTGCGCATGCTCACCGGTTACCTGGAGCGCAATCCCAGGGCGCTGATCTTCGGCAAGCCGGAAACGAGGGAAGACTGATGCGGCGGTTCTCACCACTGATCATCATGCTGGTCCTCGTTGGCTTTTCTGCGGGCGGTTGTGTCAGCCTCGGACCCAAACCAGACCCCTCGAGATTCTATACTCTCACCTCGCTCTATGAAGCGGGCGTCGTTTCCGCCAAAGATGCGCCGAATCCGGTGTCGTTTTCGCTCGGGATAGGACCGATTGAATTTCCGGCATATCTGGATCGAGACCAGTTGGTAACTCGCACCTCACAGAATCGCTTCGCAATCGCCGAGAACGACCGCTGGGTCGAGCCGCTCGAAGAAAACTTTGCCCGGGTTCTTTCACAGAATCTTTCCGCGCTGCTCGGGATCGACAGTATCGTTCGCTATCCCTGGCCGCGCAATCAGAGGCCGCTGTATCAACTCAAGGTTGAAGTGCTGCGCTTCGAGCCCAACGCGGCGCTCAATGCGCAACTCATCGCGCGCTGGGTTGTCCTGGACCCCGGCACCAGTAAAGCACTCGGAGCGAGGGAAAGCCGCCTGACGCAAGCCATCAAAGGAAACTCGATGGAAGCGTCGGTGGCGGCGTTGAGCGAGATTGTCGCGGATTTCAGCCGTGAAATTGCTGCGGCGCTTCGAGTCGTCGTCGCTGGCGTCAAGTAAATTTGTGTTTGCAAGTAAAATTCCACCACAAGGTGTGCCCAGCCCCCGTTAACTGAGGCAAGGACGGAGTCGGCCGGCTCTAATCCCATTGCAGCCGGTTCTCAGTTCATTGTGGGTCGAGTGCCGAAGTAATTCCTCCAGGCCAAACCAAGCAGTTCTTCCGAAAGGACCGGCTCGCGGTGCTCGTACTCGCATAGATCGAGACAGCGCTGGACGAGATCCCGGGGTTCGCATCCCCGCAGGGGCCGCCCCTCTTCCCCGTAAAGTTGGAATAGGAACTCGAGGAATTTCGGGTCGTATTTAAACCCGCTCGCCTCGACGTACTTTTGAAAGATATCGCCGTACATCTCCGGTGTCGGTGCGTTGACGTACAATCGATAACCCATGCGCCGCAAGAAAGCGTCATCAACGAGATCGCTGGGGTCCAGGTTGGTGGCAAAAATCAGCAATTGCTCAAAAGGCACTTCAATTTTTTTGCCCGTGTGGAGAGTGAGAAAATCGACGCGGCCCTCGAGCGGAATGATCCAGCGGTTCAATAAATCGTGCGGATCAACCCGTTGACGGCCAAAGTCGTCGATCACGAGAGTCCCGCCGTTGGCTTTGAGTTGAAAAGGCGCTTCGTAGAACCTCACCGTCTGGCTGTAGATCAGGTCCATCGTTTCAATCGTCATCTCGCCGCCGACGATGACGATGGGCCGCTTGATCCTAATCCAGCGCTCATCGTAGCGATCGACACCCTGGAGATCCACCGGCTGGTGGTTATGCAGGTCGAAGACCTTAATAATTTGCCCGTCGACTTCGATGGCGTGGGGAATCCACACTTCGCCCGTTTGCGCCGTGTGCAGAGCGGTGGCAATCGTGGTTTTACCGTTGCCCGAAGGGCCGGTCATGAAGAGGCTGCGCCGAGAATGCGCTACCAGGCCAAGCGTCTGAATCGTGCTTTCCGGTAGGACCAGCCCCGACATGGCAGTCTGAACCGCGTCAGGCTTGATCACTTCGCGCGCCTGGCTCTCTCGAATGACCATGTCCGTATAGGCGCGCAGCGACACGGGCGCGGGGCCGATATAGCCGTTCATGTCGAGCAGCCGCTGGGCCCTCTGCCAGCCCCGGTCGAGCATGCCGTAACGGTTATTGCCGAAGCTGATGAGTCCTCTGATCTCGACGAACTTTTCCCGGTAGAGGTGCTGGAGCAGCTCCTCTGCGACCTTCATCGATAGCTTGAGTTTTTCCGCCGCCCGCTCCGTAGTACAGTTGGCGTCGGCGTAAACGGTCTTCAAGGCAAGGTCTGCCAAAAAGCCGAAATCAAGCTGCGTGTCTTCCACGCGCATCGGGATCGCCGGCACGAAGTCTGGGGTCGTGGTCATCACTTGCTCCATGTGGCTTAGAGTTGTTTTTCGTTCGGGTCCAAATCGTGGGCGTCAAGGCGTTCTGGATCAAGCATAGCACCCACTGCCACCCGCGAGAATTGCCGCCATCACCTTAGTTTAGTGGCTTCCGATCCTCTAGGCAACTGTTAAATCAGCCTCACCGCCGTGCGTTCCCAGAGAAAATCCCTTGCACAAGGAGCGCGTTCATCCGGGCTTCCATTCAGGCGGGGATTTGAAGAGCCCCGTCGGTTGTGTTATAACCGCATAGATCGAGAGGGGAGCCATGAAACAAGGGATTCATCCAGAGTACAAAGCCGCAACCATTGCCTGTGCCTGCGGCCATATGGTCGAGACCCGCTCGACGGTGGGGAATATCCATGTGGAAATCTGTTCGAGCTGCCACCCTTTCTTCACCGGAAAGCAGAAATTGGTTGACACCGCGGGCCGCGTAGAAAAGTTCAAACGGAAATACGGGCTGAAAAATTGAATTGCGCGGAGGATTGAGGCGGAATGTGAGTTACTAGACGTTTCCGGCAGTGGAAGGGCAAAGGGCGGTGACGCTTCTTTGCCCTTTTTTTATTCTCACGCCGCCGGGAGACGAGCCGAGCGTTGACCCATGCTTGACAAATTATCCGAAGTTGAAAAGCGCTACCTAGAGCTGGAGGGGCTGATGTCGGATCCCCAGCTTTTGGGGCAACAAAGAGAATATTCCAAAGTCGCCAAGGAACGAGCGGAGCTGGAGGAAATTGTCCAATGTTTCCGCGAATGGCGTAAGGTCGAGCAGGAGATCCAAGAAAATCGCCAGCTTCTGGAGGAACACGACGAAGCAATTCGAGACCTGGCTAAGGAAGAAGTGACGTTGCTTCGCGAACGCAAAGAGAGACTCGAGAATCGACTGCGCATCCTCATTCTGCCCAAGGACCCCAATGACGAAAAAAACGTCATCGTGGAGATTCGGGCCGGAACCGGCGGCGAAGAAGCCGCTCTTTTTGCCGCGGAACTTTTCAGGATGTACAGCCGCTATGCCGAGTCGCGCGGCTGGCGCGTCGAGATGATGAGTTCCAATCCGACCGGTTTGGGCGGCTTCAAGGAAATTATTATCTCTATCGAAGGCCAAGGCGCCTACAGCAGGCTGAAATTCGAGGGCGGGGTGCATCGGGTCCAGCGAGTGCCGGTGACCGAAGGTTCCGGACGTATCCATACCTCGGCGGTCACCGTGGCCGTTCTGCCGGAGGCGGACGAAGTCGAACTAGCCATCGATCCCAAAGAGATCCGGGTCGATGTGTTCCGCTCGTCAGGCCCGGGCGGCCAGAGCGTCAACACGACGGATTCGGCAGTAAGAATTACGCATGTGCCGACCGGAATCGTGGTTTCTTGCCAGGACGAAAAATCACAGCATAAAAATCGCGCGAAGGGCATGAAAATATTGCGTGCGCGGCTGTTGGAAAAAAAGCAGGAAGAACAACGTTCGGAGATTGCGGCGACGCGGAAATCGATGGTGGGAAGCGGGGATCGCAGCGAGCGCATCCGCACCTACAATTTTCCCCAGGGGCGCGTCACGGATCATCGTATTAATTTGACTCTGTACAAGCTGGACCGGGTGATGGAGGGGGAGATGGACGAACTGGTGGAAGGCTTGATCACTCATTATCAAGCGGAAGCGCTCAAGGCAACGGGGTAATGATGCCGCTCCGTACCGAAACCACGGCCTTCGATTTCGCCGGGCAAAATCGTTCGACCATCCGCGGCGCATTCACACAAGGGGTTGAATTTCTGCGCGCCGCGGGGATCGATACGGCACAGCTCGATGCCGAAGTGCTCTTGCGTGAAGCCTTGGGCATTGAACGGGCGCGACTTTACAGCGATTTCGACTCGCCCCTGAACCCAAGCGACGAACGCCAATTCCGTGACCTGTTGGTGCGGCGCTCGCGGCGCGAGCCCGTGGCTTACATTCTCGCGCGGAAAGAGTTCTGGTCGCTGGACTTCCTCGTGACACCGGATGTTCTGATTCCACGCCCCGAGACCGAGCGGCTCATCGAGATTGCCTTGGAGTGCGCCCGGCAGGTCACGGGCAAAACCTCTTTAAGGGTCGTTGATCTCGGCACCGGTTGCGGCGTGATCCCCATCTGCCTCAGCAAGGAGATGAGGGAAGCGGAGCTCTGGGCCGTCGATTTTTCGGTGGCGGCCTTGGCCGTCGCGGCAGTCAATGCCCGGCGTCACGGCGTTGCGCGGCAAATTCGATTTCTATGCGGCGACCTGTTCGAGCCGCTGCTCGCGCGGGAAGAGTCTTTTGATTTAATCGTATCCAATCCGCCCTACGTTAGAAGCGGGGAATTGAGAGAGGTGCCTCCGGAGGTGCGGGATTGGGAGCCGGTGACGGCTCTCGACGGCGGTAGCGACGGCCTGGACTATTATCGGCGCATCGCTGCGCGCGCTGGCACTTATCTGGGCCCAGGGGGCTGGATTGTTGTGGAAACCGGCGCTGATATGGCCGCGCAGGTTGCCCGGATTTTTGCCGGCGCGGGTATCTTTGCGCCCGCCGCAGTCTACCAGGACTATGCAGGCAAAGACCGGGTCATCGCGACCACAAAGCGTGCGGCCGCGAAAGGCGTTAGCGAGGGCCTGAGCCTTGGATAAGATCATCGTACGGGGGGGCCGCCGGCTTGCGGGTGAGGTCAGCGTCAGCGGATCCAAGAACGCAGCACTGCCGCTCTTGATCTCTTCGCTGCTGACGGACGAGCCTTGTGGCTATCAGGGGATTCCCGATCTTCTCGATATCCATACCACTCTCAAACTGCTGGCGCAGCTGGGCGTTGCGGTGGACAAAGACTCGTGGGGCAGGGGTGAAGGAAATCTCGCCATTCACGCCGACCATGTGAGCCATTTTGAGGCCTCCTACGATCTGGTCAAAACTATGCGCGCGTCCTTTTTGGTCCTTGGGCCGTTGCTGGCCCGTTTTGGCCAGGCTCGCGTTTCCACGCCCGGGGGCTGCGCCATCGGCACACGGCCTGTCAATCTGCACCTCAAGGGCCTGCTGGCAATGGGGGCGAGCATCGAGCAGGTGCACGGGTACGTCGAAGCCAAAGCCAGGAAGCTGCGCGGGGCAAAGATCTATCTCGACTTGCCATCAGTGGGCGCCACCGAAAATCTCATGATGGCGGCGACTCTCGCCGCGGGGACCACGCTCATCGAGAACGCCGCCAAGGAGCCCGAGATTGAGGACTTGGCAAATGCGTTGAACAAGATGGGCGCGCGGGTTGAAGGCGCGGGCAGCGATATCATCCGCATCGAGGGTGTGCCGTCCCTGCGCGGCGTGACGCACCGCGTCATCCCGGATCGAATTGAAGCGGCGAGTTTTATCATCGCGGCGGCGTTGACGAGGGGCGAGGTGCTGGTGAAAGGGGCCCGCCCGGATCATTTGGAGGCGTTTTTCATCAAGCTCAAGGAGGCCGGCGTGTCTCTTGTCAGCGACGACGACGGCATTCGGGTCAATGGCAGCGGTCGCATCAAAAGCGTTGACGTGACGACGCTGCCGTACCCGGGGTTCGCAACCGACTTGCAGGCGCAGATGATGGTTCTCATGGCGGTTGCCGACGGCGTCAGCGTGATCACCGAGACGATCTTTGAGAATCGTTTCATGCACGCACTGGAGCTCGACCGCATGGGCGCGGATATTCGCCTGGAAGGGAATCGCGCGATCGTGCGCGGCGTCAAGGAGCTCTCGGGCGCGCCGGTGATGGCGACGGATCTGCGCGCCAGCGTGTCGTTGGTTCTTGCCGGTCTGGTGGCAAACGGATCGACGGAGGTCTCGCGCGTGTATCACCTGGACCGCGGATACGAGCATATTGAACGAAAACTGTCTCGGTTAGGGGCCGATATCGAGCGGGTGAAAGCTTAAGGAGCCGGGATCGTCAACTTCCCAGGTTCATGGTCGGCGAAGGACGAAGCATTGTGACATGAAGATTAGAATCCTCAGGACGGGAGAATCCGCCTTCAAGTTGTTTATGGAACGTGTTCTGCAAAGGCGCTTGAGCCGCGCGGGCGCGGTCGAAACACAGGTGGATCGAATTCTCCGCGCGGTGCAGCGGCAGGGGGACCGCGCGCTCCTGCACTATACGGAAATGTTCGATCGCGTGCGCCTGGCGCGTTCGGCCATGGAAGTGAAGTCGAGCGAAATCGAGAGGGCGATGGCGAAAGTGCCAGCGCGGGACCTGAGCGTTCTGCGTCTTGCGGCAAAGCGCATCGCGGCTTTTCATCGCCGCCAGCTGCAGAAGAGCTGGAGCTTCAGGGACCCGCTGGGCATGCGCCTGGGGCAGAGAATCACGGCCTTGGAGCGTGTTGGGGTTTACGTGCCGGGAGGAAAAGCGTCGTATCCCTCAACCGTGCTCATGAATGCCGTGCCCGCCAAGGTCGCGGGTGTGAAAGAAATCATCATGACCTCGCCCCTCGGCCGAGACGGAGCCATCATTTTGGCCGCGGCCAACATCGCCGGCGTAGATCGAATCTTTCGCGTCGGCGGCGCTCAGGCGATTGCCGCGCTGGCCTTCGGCACGGCGACCGTTCCCAAGGTGGACAAGATTGTCGGCCCCGGCAACATCTTTGTGGCCACCGCCAAGCGCAAGGTCTTCGGCGAGGTCGATATCGATTCTGTCGCCGGGCCGAGCGAGATTTTGCTCGTGGCCGACGGCTCCGCTGATCCCACGCTTGTTGCGGCTGATATGCTTTCTCAAGCGGAGCATGACGAGCTGGCGGCGGCGCTGTGCGTGACGCCGTCGCTAACCATGGCGGTGAGGGTCCAGAAAGCTCTGGAGGAACGACTGCGAGACACAAAACGGCGCTCCATTACGGTCAGGGCGCTGCAGCGCTACGGAGCGATTATCGTGGCGCACGGTCTGAAAGAGGCCGTCGACATCGCCAATACGGTCGCGCCGGAGCACATCGAGTTGATCGTCAGGCAACCCGAACGGTGGGCGCGGCGGATCCGCAATGCCGGCGCCGTCTTCGTCGGTCCGTTCTCGGCGCCGCCGTTGGGAGATTATTTTGCTGGTCCGAATCATGTCCTGCCAACGGGCGGGAGCGCGCGGTTTTTTTCGCCGCTCGGAACTTACGACTTTCTCAAGCGTACGACCGTGATCCATGCGGAGAAGCGAGCCCTGCGGGCGCTGGCGCCGCGGATCACTCATCTGGCGCGACTCGAAGGGCTGGACGACCACGCGCGCGCCGTGGAAGCGCGGTTCGCGAAGGAGGGGTAAAGCATGGGACGGATGGGCAAAGTTGAGCGCAAAACGAAGGAAACCGACATCAGCGTTGTTGTGGAGGTCGACGGCAGCGGCAAAGCGGAAGTCGAGACCGGCATGCCGTTCATGAATCATATGCTGGAGGGTTTTGCGCGCCACGGATTTTTTGATCTCAAACTGCGGGCCCAAGGCGATCTGACTGTTGACTATCACCATACCGTGGAAGATGTCGGGCTGACGCTGGGGCAGGCGTTCAAGGAAGCGCTGGGCGATAAACGCGGCATTCGTCGCTTTGGGGAAGCGGGCTGCCCGCTCGACGAAACCTTGGCCCGGGTTGTCATCGACATCAGCGGCCGCCAGCCCTAC
>JBFJTQ010000086.1:0-7699 GCA_041625275.1 Binatia bacterium
GCCGCGCCATGCCTAACCCACAGTTTAACGCGGACGCCGCTCACGTAATACCTAGTACAAGGAGACACAATCATGGCGGATCTGAAATTTCTCGACGGGGTGTTTTACAGTATCATGCAGCATTTCATCGCTACTGGGCGGGCGCCGCACTACACGGAGCTAGCCAAAGATTTAGGCCTGTCCGTGGAGGAAGGGCGAAAAGCGCTTCACGAGTTGATGGAAGCGCCATGTCCCGTGTATGCCGGCGGACACTATCCAGGCTGGCTCTACCCGGGCACCGACTATATTGCTTCTTTTGCGCCCTTTAACAACCTGCCCACTCAGTATCGCATCACCATAGACGGACATCAGAAGTGGTTCGCTCAGTGAGGGTTTGAGGCGCTGGCGGTTCGCTGGCTATTTCTTGGAAAGGTGATACGCGTGGACGCGCCGTGTCTCGATTGCGCGGAGTCCATCGTGGTGGAGTTGCGCGATGAGGCGATCCTTGCGGTGCAACCCGACACTGTAATGGGCTACGCCTACAGCGGATTTGGCGGGCCGCCGGAAGGTCGGGCGTACCGCTGAGCGGGTATGAACCTCTTCCGGTCGGAAGAGCATGCTCGCAATTGGTCCCAGTTTGACCCTGCCTACGAGACGAATCTAAAACCGCTGTCTTTTTGGGCGGAGCGATTCAGCGCCGATCGATTCAAGGCCCGCAGCCGAACCGATCATTTCTCCTGGTGCGCAGAAACGGCCAGCGCAGCTTCTCCAAATCAGCCGACAAAAAAGGAAAAGTGAATCCGCGAACTCACAAAACCCTAAGCGGCCAACACGAAAGTGGTCTGAGTGGGTCGCGCCATAGCAGGTGAACGATGATTCGCAAGTGTCAATCGACCGATGTCGCCGTCGTCTATGCCATCATCAATGATGCCGCGATGGCCTACAAGGGCATCATACCCGCCGATCGCTGGCACGAACCCTACATGCCCATGGAGGAACTCCAACACGAGATCGCAGACGGCGTGGACTTCTGGGGTTACGAGGCTCAGGACCGGCTCGTCGGCGTCATGGGGATCCAAGACAAAGGAGACGTCGCCCTTATCAGACATGCATATGTCAAGACGGCGGAGCGCAGAAAAGGCGTCGGAACTGCTCTAGTGCGCCACATCGAGGAGCAAACGACCAAGCCCATTCTCGTCGGCACGTGGTCGGATGCGGCTTGGGCTGTCCGCTTTTATCAGAAGAACGGCTACGAACTTCTCTCGCGCGCTGAAACGGAACGGCTGCTGCGCAAATACTGGAACGTACCCGAGCGCCAAATTGAAACCTCGGTGGTTCTCGGCGATCCAAGATGGGCTTTGAACAGCAAGCCGTAGGGAAAAACCACAATGCAACCCATGGAGTTCTCGTCCCGTCTTACTCCACAACTGGGATCGTGGACATTTCGTGGCTGGGCTGCAGGTTTCGCTCCGGGGTTCGAGATAGATCGGGCGATATGACGGCAGCACCAAGACTGCAACCCTTTTCAAATGTGAGAGAAAGGCGTACCATTATTTCAATTGGACGAGATTATGAATTTTCGAGTGGAAATTGAACAAGAAGAAGACGGTCGCTGGATTGCCGAGATCATTGATCTACCAGGCGTTCTTGCTTATGGGCAGACCTCTCAGCAAGCCAAAGCCAAGGCGCAAGCGCTTGCCCTTCGCGTCGTTGCGGATCGTCTCGAGCATGGTGAGACTAGTCCTGATCTAGTTAGTATTACCTTTGCGGCCGCATGAGTCAGTGGCCAAGCGCGCGTTCGAGGCGTGTCTTAGCTGCGCTCTTTCGCGCGGGTTGGGCTATAAAGCGCCAAAGCGGCTCACACCGTACGCTTTCCCGGCCTGGGTGGCCAGATTTTGTCTATGCCTTTCACGATGACGAGGAGCTCGGTCCGCGGATGCTTGCCCGAATTGCAAAGCGGACGGGACTGAGACCTGAAGACCTATAGAAAATAGAATCAAACAGCGACCGGCGAGGTAGCTCTAATACTTCTTTGGTGGTCGGTCATGCGGCTCTCATCAGCCGGCAAAAAGCAGAGAGTCAAGGCTTATCGCACCAGCGCCGATGAGAGCCACGGCAAGCGCTGCGATGAGAACGGAAAAGGGGAAGTCCGCGCTGCCGAGAAATTGCTTCTGGAAAAAATTCCTGCCGGTCGCAACCAGCATGACTACGGCGACAGCAAACGCGGCGAGCCTGGTCAGCAGGCCGATGGCAATCATGATACCGCCGACAAACTCGATGGTGCCGACGACGATGGCCAGAAAATGGGGAAAGGGGAGGCCCATGCGCTCGATGCTGACGGTGAGATGGGCGCGGCTTGCCTTATCCTGACTGCCGAGCCCCGTCATTTTTGGGTAACCGTGAACCGCGCAGATCAATCCGGTCCCGAGCCGGAGTATCAGAAGACCCAGGCTCGCTGCCGCGGACAATTCAGTCATTGGCGTTTATTCTCGGTGCGCAATCGCGCGGTTTTTTCTCTGTCGATCTCCAACGTATTTGGGTCAAGGGCAACTTTATACATATCGCGGGCTTTGTCAATCGAAATAAACTCGTTGGCGACGTCCGTGCGTACCTTTTCTGGCTCCCGTTCCTCGGGCGTCCCCACACCCGCGCCCCCCCCGCTGATCTTGAGAATGATGTCTCCGGGCTTGAGTTCATAAAGCCGGTGACCGCGGATCTTGTCGCGTTTGCCATCGCGGATCAAGAACGATTTTGAGTTCGGCGTCGGCTCGCCGCCGAGGGCGCCGGGGGCCCTGACGATCTCGCCGTCGGAACTGCCGGTGGCGATTCCCGCATCACCGCCGACGTTCTCCACTTCCCAGTGAATGCCCGAAGCGCCGCGCCACTTGCCCGACCCGGCCGTGTCCTTGGCGAATTCCCACCGCCGGGTGCGCCAGGGAAAGCGAATTTCGACTTCTTCGACGTTCCCTTTGTTGACCTCGCCCAGTGCACCGATGGAAGTGCCGCCTTCGTAGCCGTCGAAACCCCTCACCGCGCCCGCGCCGCCGTCCATATCGAATGTCGTCACCACATATTTTTCGTTGCTTCTGGGATCGTTGCCGAAAATGTAATGGCCGTAGCGCTTGCCCCAGCAGCCGATGGCGCGCTCGGGGACCGCTTTGGACATGGCACTGACGACGGACTCGATGATCTGATGGCCCATGCTGACGGGCGAGGCGCCGACGGTGGCGGGGTACTGCGCATTGAGGACGGAACCGGGCGGAGCGTAGATCGTGATGGGCCGCAGGCTGCCTTCGTTGTGGTACTCGCCCAGCGCCGGATCGAGGAACATAAAGAGAGCCGAGAGCGAGTTGCTGAAGGTCGAGTTGAAGACGCAATTGACGAATCCCTTGCGCTGTTTGTCGCTCTTCGAGAAATCCACCTTGAGCGTGTCGCCTTTGATCGTGATGTCGCAGCGCGCCCAGACGGGCACATCGAGCTCCGTGCCGTCGTCGTCCGTGGCTGCCTCGCCGTAGTATGTGCCATCGGGAATCTTTTCGATGGCGGTGCGCACCGCTTTTTCCGTGCGCGCCATCATCTCTTCTACGCAGGCCAGCACGGTGTCCTTGCCGTACTTGTCGAGCAAAGCGATGATCCGCTGCTCGCAGAGTCTCGTGGCGGCGATCTGGGCGTAGTTATCGATGCGCGTCCCCTCAGGCCAGCGGACGTTATTGAGAATCAGCTCCATCACGTCTTCCCGTTCCTTGTCGCCCTCCATGACTTTGATCCCGGGGATTCGCATCCCCTCGGCATGAATATCGTAGGCGTTGGGAAAGTACCCTCCGGGGTACGCGCCTCCGGTATCCATCTGGTGTGCCCTGCAGAAGGTGAAAAACAGCAGCTCGCCGCGGTAAAAGATGGGGCGGTAAAATCCCCAGTCGGGGAGGTGGCAGCAATAGCCGTTGTAGGGATCATTGACCAGAATGACATCGCCGGGATTCAAATTGCCTTTGAACTTGTTGATAACGTACTCGACGGAGAGTTTGCCGCCCAGATATTGAACCGACAGGCCGATGGGAACCGATACGGTGCGCCCGGTGCCGTCCCAGACGCCGACCGAGACGTCGTGAAGCTGGGCGATCAGGTAGTTTTGCGAAGTGCGATCGATAACATGGCGCATCTCCTTGCAGATGCTCTGGAAGGAGTGCCACACCGTGGAAAGGGTCATGGGATCTACTTGTGCCGTTGCCATTCTACCTCCGGGAGAGAATATAGTTCTTGATCTTGTCGACCGTACAGACATACATGGGTGGTATCACCACGGTCGTTGCGGCCTCTTCCACGATCGCCGGACCGGCGATGCGGTGCCCCGCGGCCAAGCGATCGCCGTCGTACACCGGCGTTTCTTCGTAACCTTTGGATAAATCCCACAGAGCGGGGCGGCGGCGCTTGAGCGCGCCTTCCGGGCCGCCTTTCGCCTGCGCGATCTCTGCAAATTGCAGCGGTTCCTGGCGCATCGTCGCTTTGAGCCGAACGTTCAAGAACTCCACCTCGCGCTTGGGCATGTCGAAGGTGAAAAGTTCTTTGTGGCGGCGGTGAAATGCCTGGACGATCCCCTCGAGCTCTTTAGGTCCGATCTTTCCCGTGGGCACCTCCAGCACCTCGACTTCATGGAACTGGCCCAGATAGCGCATTTCCATGGAACGGCTGAATACGGTGTCCTCGGGTGCGATGCCGATTTCCCCGAGGACCTGGCGCGCCTCCACTTCCATGTCATCGAAGAGCTGGTTGACTTTTTCCAAGTCCAGGAACTTACCGCGAGAAATGAGCGAGCGGGCGAAATCGCGGCCCACCTCCATGTTGAGCATGCCGAAGGCACTATAGGTGGCGGCATAACGCGGGATGATCACCGTGGGGATTTCGAGCAGATCCGCCACACAGGCTCCGTGAACGGGTCCGGCGCCGCCTCCGACCACGAGGGCGAAATCCCGGACGTCGTGGCCTCGCTTGGTGGAAATCTCGCTCATTTTGTCCGCCATCAAGGAATTCACCGTAGTATAGATCGTCATGGCGGCCGTGGAGACATCGATCCCTAAAGGTTCTGAAACGCTGCGAATGGCTTTTTCTGCTAAATCAGCCCTCAACGCAATCTCACCGCCGAGGAAATAGTCCGCCGGAATATAGCCCAGAATGAGGTCCGCGTCAGTGACGGCCGGTTGCGTTCCGCCTCGGTCGTAACACGCCGGGCCCGGATCGGCCCCGGCGCTCTGAGGCCCCACTCTTAAAAGTCCCAAAGTGTCGATCCAGCCGATACTGCCGCCGCCGGCTCCAACGCTGGGCACGTCCACCATTTTCATGGCGACACGCTCGTCGCCCACCCAGTTGTAGTCCGTGGTCGGGATCTCGCCTTTGCCGATCAGGCAGACATCGTAACTAGTTCCGCCCATGTCCACGGAAAGCAGATTGTTGCAATTCACCGACTGGCCCAGCCTGATGGCCCCCGCCGGAGCGCCCGCCGGACCCGAATTGACCAGCGAGACGGCTCGGCGCTTGGATTCTTCCACGGATTGCACCAGGCCGCCGCCTTGAACCATGTAAAGGGTCCCTTTAAAGCCGATTTCACGCAGGCGTTGTTGCAACGAGTTCAGATAGGCGGCCGTGATCGGCCCAACGGCGGCGCTCACCACAGTGGTACTGAAACGCTCGTATTCGCGATAGACCGGTAGGACCTCGTGCGAAGCGGTAATGTAGGTGCCGTCCATTTCCTGGCGGCATATTTCCGCCGCCCGTAATTCATGCTCGGGGTTCGCGTAGCTGTGAAGGAAGCAAACGGCGACCGCGTCGACCTTTTCTTCCTTGAACTTGCGGATGGCCGCATGGACGTCCTCTTCCTTGAGCGGAATTAAAATCTCTCCGCTGTAAAGGGTTCTTTCCGTCACCGTCAGGCGCAAGGTGCGCGGCACAAGGGGTTTATATGGGGGCACAAAAACATTGAAACGCGAGGTGCGGATGTTTTTGAAGCCGCGCCGCATCTCGATGGTGTCGCGAAAGCCTTCGGTGGCGAGAAGACCGACCTTGGCGATGCGGCCCGTAAGCAGGGCATTGGTTGACAGCGTCGTGCCGTGAGCGATCAACAAGTGCACATTTGCCATAAATTGAGGCAGGTCCATGCGAAAGAAGGACGCCGCTTTGTTCAGAACATTAGTTAGCCCGGCGGTCGGGTCCGCAGGGGTCGTGGGCGACTTGAAGGCGTGAACCTGGCCTTCGTCGTCGAGCACGAGACAATCCGTAAAAGTGCCACCAACATCAGTACAACATTTCATATTGACTTACCTATATTCCGAAGCCGTAGCTTATCCAATCCTTGCGTACACGGTCGAGATGCTCTTTGGGCGGCATGGCAATGGCCGGGTAAGCGTGTTTGCGCGTGGCATCGATGCCGATCTTGGAGGAAAGGCGGCGCGACGGATCTTGTTGCAGCACATCCTCGCGGGCCTGAGACGGATCCAGTTGGACGGCCGCGGTACCGGAAAGAATAAAAGCGTCCCTTTCCGGCTGAACACGGAACGAAAGGGCCCAGTTCACCATGTTCGGATCCCGGATGTCGATGTCGTCGTCCACCACCACGGTAAACTTGCCGAACTGAGGCGCGTAGCTCCAGGCGGCGAACATCGCCGTGCGCGGTTGGGCGGGGTGGGTTTTCTTGAGCGAGATGACGAGATACGCAGCAGCGCCGCTGGATTCAAATAGGTGAACATCGCAGACCGGCAGGCGCAGAACTTCGACCAGGTGTTTCTGCAGTGCGGACTCCCGGCCGATGGAACGAATGCAACTCGACTCACTGGGCGGCATCTGGCTGCTCACCGCCTGGTAGATGGGATTATTGCGATAGGTGAGGCAGTGTACATCGACCCGGTAGGACATCGACTTGGGTCCCATGTAGCCCGTGTACTCGCCGAACGGCCCTTCCTCTTCGAGGGTATTGGCCGCAATCGTGCCCTCGATCACGATTTCAGCGTGTGCCGGTACATCGAGATCAACGGTTACGCAAGGGACCACTTCCAGAGCCTCTCCCCGCAGGGCGCCGGCCACGGCCAGCTCATCCAAATCCGGCGATACGCGGGTCACCGAAACCAGACCGGTCACGGGCTCGGCGCCGATGACGATGGCAACCGGTGTGGGACGTCCGAGCTTGTTGTTTCTCTCAACATGTTCTCGGCCCCCTTGGAGATAGTTAATAAAGAGGCCCAGTTCCCGAGGCCCCTTGAGCTGTATCCGATAAACCCCCATATTCGCAATGCCCGATTCCGGATCTCTGGTAATCACATTCCCGGATGTGATGTACGGGGCTGGATCCTCACCGACGGTCCACAGCGGAATCGGCAGACAGCGCAGGTCTACTTTTTCATTTTGGAAAATATTTTCCTGCACCGGGCCTTTGGCAACGCGGAGCGGAGGGATCGGATGGAGCTCGGCTTCGGCCCATTTCCTATGGACTTGATCGATTGTGCACTCCAGCGCCATGCAGTAGATGTCTCGTGAACCGCCGAGCGCGCCAAGAACCAGCGGCATGTCAAAGCCGGTAATGCGCTCAAATAGGAGAGCGGGGCGGTTGGGCTCCGGTATCATTTCAAAGGCGACTTTTGCCACTGCCGCAATTTCCCAGTCTTTATCCACGGGTTTGGTGATACGGTGCAGTTTGCCGCAGGATTGGAGCTTATCGAGAAATGATCGTAAATCA
>JBFJTQ010000087.1:0-7689 GCA_041625275.1 Binatia bacterium
GGGTTGCACATGGACTCGTGCTGGCCGGGCCTGATTTTTTCCCGGTCTTCGAGGCCGATTTTTTCTTTACAGACGGCGCCGTTCTTGCACGAGATGGAAGCTACCTCGAATCCGTGACTCTCAAGGATAAGGCTCAGCGTGTGGGCGAGATCGACAAAGCTGATGCAAGTAGCGATACCGAGCCTCGTGAACCCCATTTTTTTGGCAAATGCGCAAATTTCCTCGACGCGTGTCCACTTGCAATATCCCTCGCTTTCCACGAGGGCCGAAACGCGAGCCACGCGGCGGACGAAGGGATCGTTGTCATAAGCCTCCCACGCGGCGTCGATCGCCTCTTGGTCCAGCTTCGAAGGACAAAAACCTGGCCTGTACTCCTCGGCCTCTCCGTCACGGCAGGTCCTTACCGTAGGCGGACAATATGCGCATCCGGGATAATCGTAATCCATTGATGAGTCTCCTCAGCGAAAATTAAATGGCGCTCTTGATCCTTAGAATTCAAAGTATAGCTCGTCTGCGCGGGTGCACCAAGGGAATGTGGTCACAAAAGAATCGCCCGAACCTACTTCGAGGACATGTTTCACGCGCCAGCGACTAACGCAAATGCCTGGCAAAAAAATCAAATGTTCTAGGCCATGAAGCCATCGCTGCCTGCGGGTGGTACTTGGCCGAGCCGAGATTGGCAAAAGCATGCCCGGCGCCCGGATACGAATAGAATTCGTGGGCCTTGCCGAGACGAGTTAACTCGGAATCCAGTTTGCGCATATCGGCGGGCGAAGGGTTTTGGTCTTTCTCGCCAAAGTGGCCCAGAAGCGGACAACCAATCTGGGTCGTGCGTTCAAACGGGGACGGACCGGTTCCCCATGGCCGCATGGTGTCGCTCCCGTAGTACATGACACCAGCTTTGAGCTCCGAGCTGGCGGCGGACATCAGATATACCACGCGTCCGCCCATGCAGAATCCAACGATCCCGAGCCGATCGGAAATCACACGGGGATGAGATCTCAGAAAACCAATCGTTGCGTTCACGTCCTTGATGACACTGGCATCACGGAGCCGGCCGCGGCGGGTGGCTCCGTCGTCCTTACAATCCGGTGGGTCGCGGTGGAAGAGATCGGGCGCAACGGCAACGTGTTTTCCCTGGGCGATCATGCGGGTGACTTCGAGAAAATCCTCAACGCCGCTCTGGCCCTGAATCACGATTACTCCTGGTGCCGGTTCTTCCGTATCCGGAAGGCTGACGTAAAGTCTCATGCTGGAGTCATCAACCGTTATATTCTCCCAGGACGAAGCCATGGCAAATCTCCCATTGCGACTGATTGGCCCAAACCAAAAAAGGCCGGCAACAGTCATTCAATAACGAATCCCACGCCGGCATGTCAACGCCAATCCGGCTTTGATTTCGTATCTCGGTGGCCACCGATGGGTACTTCTGATCCCGCCTCCGCAGAAGGCGACGGGCTCCGGCCGTGGATGAACGCGTAGCGCTTACTGCGGAGAACGCGGGGCGGGGGCGTATGCTTCGTTGAATTCCACCGCGCTCTTCGCATGCCAGAGGCGGCGTTCTTAAGGTTCCACAGCCCAATGGATAGCAAGGGTTCCGTGTGTGTGGTCCATGTGGATGTGTGCCTAAGCATGGCGTCCCCTTGTGCCGATGGCAAGGTGAAGCATGGATTCTTGTTTGTGCGCTAAGTTATTAAATTAAATAAACAACTTTTGGAGCGAGCCGAGCTTGACAGTGCGGTGTTCGCTTCGTAGCATGGGTGATGTTAAGACCCGCGAAAAAAAGGGGGGAATGATGTCTAAAGCAGAGACCGCGACGAGCTTGCAGGCCTATAATTACGAAAGCTTCTCACGATCGGAATCAACCAATATGTCCGGGGAATTCAAACGCCGCATGCGTGCGGGTGAAGAGGCGCCGGATTTTGAGCTTCCAACCCTCGACGGACAGCGGATTCGTCTCTCGAGTTTTCGGGACAAGAAGCATGTCCTGCTAGAATTCGGCAGCATTACCTGACCGCCTTTCGTGGGCGAGGTCTCGCCCCTGAATCAGCTTTATGCTCGTTTCCGCGATCGCGGCTTCGAGTTTCTTACGATCTATGTTCGTGAGCCGCACCCCGGTGAAAATTACGGCCCTCATCGAACCTGGGAGCAAAAACTGCAATATGCTCGTGATTGCCGCGAACAAGACGGAATTGCAAACCCGATGGTCGTCGACGACCTCGAGGGCACCGTCCACCGCGCTTACGGCTCAATGCCGAACATGATCTACGTCATCGATAAGAACGGGAAGATAACTTACAAGGCTATGTGGACGGATCGCGCTGAAGTTGAAGCGGTACTGGAGAATCTCGTTTTAAGTGATGAATTGCAGGGCCAAGGCATCAGAGTAAAGCCTTCTTATACAGAGAAGATCAATTATGTTCCTGCCCAGTACGCCAGCGGTTTACGGGAAAAGGTATTCGGGAGGGCGGGGGAAAAGGCCTGGCAGGATTATCGTGCCGTGTATCCTGATAAGCCGAAATAGCACACCACAATTCTTTGCAAAGACTGTTTCTGCCCAGATCCCTGCGCTGAAGGCGTGTTGTGCGAGCGCCCACACTTGCGGACTGGTGAAAACGGGTACGCATGCTTCGGGGGCCTCAGCATGAACGGACTTTGTTCAAGTATCTCAACCCCCATCCGTTTGTTCTGAGCGCGTCGAAGGACTCCTAGAGGTTTTTCAGCAGCCTGCTAGGTTGCTGCTTTAGCGTCCATGGTATGACGCGTACGTTTTGTTGGGGTGGAAGCTGTGGAAATGGGCGACGCAGCGGGAAGGGGTGCGCAAAGGGCTCGCGCGATCGCGCCGTCGATTGGAATCGCTCGATGGGTGTTGTTGGACATCGGCCTATGATTCCGGTAACTAGATTATTGACTGGCTCAGATGCCCAGTGGTTTCGCCACACGTGGTCAGAGCGGCAGCGGTGATGTTTTTTTCGCGGACGAGCAGGAAACTCCTATGAAACCATCCTTAAAGATAACCGTTCGGCATATTATGACGAGAAATCCGCATACGCTGGAAGTGGACGATGTGCTGGATCTTGCAGACGATCTGATGACCATGGCCCGTATCCGGCATATTCCGATTCTTGAGCGCGGAAAAGTTGTTGGCGTGTTGAGCCAGCGGGATCTATTCTTCTCCGCTCTTGTGAAAGCCATGGGATTGGACCAAAGGGAGCAAAAGGATTTGATGAAAACGATTCGGGCGCGGGAAGTGATGAGCCACCCCGTCATTACAATCGCACCCGACGTCAGCGTCAAAGAGGCGGCCCGTTTGATGGCGGATAGTAAAATCGGCTGCCTGCCTGTGGTCGAAGGCAAGCAGTTCGTCGGCCTGGTGACGGAAACCGACATGCTCCGCCATCTCGCCAGCTTTAGGTAAAAAACTGGGCGCAAAGGGATAGGCCGCGTTATGAAAACGAGAAAGGCGAGGTCGGCACGGACCGGCGTTAAACCGCAATGCGGCCTGTATGGAAAGCACAGGAACCTAGTTAAGACCGACTGCTGCGCGAAGATTTAGTATCTTCGTTGTAGGCAGAAAAAATTCGTGACCCATCTGGTGGGGCGTGGCGGCTAGTTTGCACAACCCCTCAGTGCGGTGACAAAGAAGTTTGCGGAGAATTGGGCTATAATACGGATAATGGAAACGCCCCCTTCGCGTACGACCATCATCACCAGGGTCATTCGGGACGGCCGGCCTTCAAACTCAGAGTCTAACTGGGAAAAGGCCACACCAGAGGAGCGAATCAAAGCCGTTTGGGACCTGACGCTTATCTGCCTTGCTTGGCAGTCAAATCAAACCGATGAGCCGCGACTTCAGAGATCTATTAGCCGAATTCAACGCCCGCGACGTTGAGTTCCTCGTGGTCGGCGCTCACGCGCTGGCCGCGCATGGTCATGTCCGAGCCACGGAAGACCTCGATCTCTGGGTGCGTCCCGATTCGGAGAATGCAAAAAGAGTGATCCAAGCTCTAATAGCTTTCGGTGCTCCCTTGCACGACCTGACTGAAGAAGACCTTACTCAACCAGGCGTTGTTTTTCAGATCGGCGTCGCGCCGGTGCGGATCGACGTACTCACTGCCATTGATGGAGTTGATTTCCCCGAGGCATGGACGGCACGGTTGATTACGAAGTTCGACGATCAGCCCGTCGCGGTATTGTCCCGAGAACACTTGATCAAGAACAAGCGCGCGACCGGGCGAACCCAGGACTTGGCAGATTTGGAAAGATTGTTGGGAAAGAGCACCACGCAGTCTTGAGCATCTACGAATCCACCCGCCTATGAGGCGAAGAAATGCTCTTCCCTTTCTTCCCTCCCGCGCCGCGATTGGGCTGCCCGGCGGTTTCGCCCCAGGCAACTTCCGCCACTTTGTGGGGCCGTAGCGCTGCGAGAAGCTTTAGATTCGGACAGTCACGGCGGTGAATCGAAACTCCCCGTCCCTGCGTGGTGATGTATCCTCCGATGGGCTCGCCTGGTACTGGTTTGCAACAACCTGCTATCTTGGTCAGAACGTTACTGGTGCCGTTCACCAACAGGGTGCCCCGCGGATGTGGAGGCGTTACAGGCAATTGTACGGGAGCGCTCGGCGGCGGAGATGGTGGGAGCTGGCTGCCGAGCGCATGGCCGAGTTGCACGGTGCTGATGTAGCCAGCTCCGATCGCCGCAAGCAGGTCCTCCGCCCGCCTCGTTTGGAAGCTCTTGGCGAGTTCGGCAAAGTTGATCTCGCCGATACCCAGCCGCCGGTGTTCGCGCTCCAAAACCGCGCGGCCCTGCGCCACGTGCAATTCATGATCCTGCTGCTTGAACCAGTGACGGACCTTTCTGCGCGCGAGAGCCGTTTTCAGGTAACCAAGATTGGGATTGAGCCAGTCGCGGCTGGGGTGACCTTCCCGCGCCGTTAAGATCTCCACTTGCTGGCCGCTTGCGAGCCTCTGTGTAAGCGGGACCATAACGCCATCGACCTTGGCGCCGCGGCAACGGTGTCCCACCTCGGTGTGAACCGCGTAGGCAAAGTCGAGCGGCGTGGCACCAGCCGGCAGGTCAATGATATGACCCTGCGGCGTGAGAACATAGATTTGATCGTGAAAGGCCGCTTGCTTGAAGCGCTCGATAAGGTCACTGCCGTGCGGTGCGCTCTCGCCGCTTTCCAGGAAGCCGCGTGACCACGCGATGCGTCTTTGCAGACCTTCCTTGTATTGCCAATGGGCCGCCACACCCAGATCGGCGTGGCGGTGCATCGTAAAGGTGCGGATTTGCACTTCCATCGCTGCCCCCTCCGGGCCGATCACTGCCGAATGCAGCGACTGGTACCCGTTGGGCTTCGGCTTGGCGATGTAGTCGTCAAACTCGTCAAGGATGGGCTCCCACAGACTATGCACCACTCCCAGCGCGGCGTAACAGTCGCTTACTTCATTCACCAGGATCCGAAACCCGAGCACGTCGAAGATCTTGCTAAGGTCCAGGCCCTTGCGGCGCATCTTGCTCCAGACGCCGTAGACGTGTTTGGGACGGCCCGTAATCTCGGCGCTCACACCGGCGCGATGGAATTCTTGGCGCAGCCGCTCGATAACCTGCGCGATGTAACGCTCGCGATCCGCGTGCCGCTGGTCGAGCCAGCCGGCGATGCGCGCATAGGTGTCCGGCTCCAAGTAGCGGAAAGCGAGATCTTCGAGTTCCTGTTTGAGCTCCCAGACGCCCAAGCGGTTTGCGAGAGGCGCGAAGACCTCGAGGGTTTCCTGGCCGAGGGCGCGTCGGGTCTGTTCCTGCGCGTCCTTTGCCGCGCGCAGAAGACAAAGCTGGTGGGCGAGGCTTACAAGCACAACCCGCGGGTCCTCTGCGATCGTTAAAAGCATCTGCCGCAGCCGATTCGCCTGTACGGTCTCGGTCGGGGTCTTAGGCAGATCCTTAAGCACGGCGATACGACGGGCCCCTTGGGTCAAGCCCGCAACGTCAGCACCGACCCATTTCTTAACTGCTGGCGTATCGAGTGCACCCGTCTCGACAAAGGGCAGGAGCAGGGCGGCCGCATGGGTGTCGCCACCCATCCCTAGTTTCCCGAGAAGCTCGGCGGCTGCCATGCCGCGGCCCATGCACTCCTGGGCGTATGGATCCTGCGAACCCTTGTTAGCGATTAGCGCCCGGGCCCGTTCCAAACTATTCAAATCCGTGCCGTGGACAGGCGCTTGCACCGCGTGGTGGATATTTTCTGAGTCGGCTACTTTTTTACCCTGGGTAGGAATGCGATCGGGGTTCATTTCTACAACGCGCGGAAAATCAAATCGGAATGCGATTCTTTAGCCCGATTGTTTTAGGCCAGTCAATGTCTAAACTCTAAATCCTGAACTCTTTCGGCAACCGGTTGCGGCTTCCCCAATGATTTCCAACTGACCGATTAATTATAGCAAAGTCACTTGCGAGCCAAAACGTGCGCCAGAACGGCGTTGACTTGAAATCCGGAAAAGACTCCCGACCCCACTAATCTTCTCCCTACCGCCGATCCAAATACTCTTCCATACCCCTGAGAAATGTTTCTATCGCTGCCAATCGGTCGGCTTGCTTAATTTGAAAGCCGAGTCTCTCGGCGATAGGTGCAAGGAGCTTGAAGGCCTGTTCATTGACGACAAGCAAGCGTTCCGGTAGGCACTTCAATTTCTCCACAAGGTCCAAGAACTTATCGCCTAGCGCATGCTCGATCTCCCCGGGCTTAAATAGATCGATGCCAAGAGCCATGCCGTCCTCGCTGAGTACCGGAAAACCGCAAGGATAATACGGACGGTCGCCTTCCTCGATTACCATGGGTAGAACAACATAAGCGGCATGCCAAGTCGCCCTGCGCGGGAACTTGTCCCTCTGAATTCGAGCCAGGCGCACTTCGTCCAGTAAGGGGACAGACTGATGCACGGTATAAGGGGCAGGCCTCTGCCATTTATCCTTCCACGTTCCCTCCTCCAGAACTCTGACAAAGTAGAGGTCAGTGTCTCCATCCGGAGGATCGAGCAAATCCGAATTGTCCCTGAGCCTCGTGGCCACTTCCACGGCCTGGCGGAGGGCGACGGGAAGAAAGCGGGCTTCCGGTGGCGTCAAAAACCACGGAACAAACCCCGGCCGGTAGCTTCGAAACATGGGCCACTGGTTCTTGCCGCGAAACTTCATGCCGAGCGCCCGGATGATTCGCAGGTCATTTTGGTGGAGTTCCGAGCGCTCCTCGAAAGAAGCCATTAAACACATCTGTGAGCCAATAAGCGTGCTGTTGTCGAGATCTTCCTCATGCTCCATCGCCGCCGAGGACGCGTCATGAAGTCGCCAGTAGCTGGCGAGCCCTGCTGAACCTGGATACACGTTCAGGGCTAGAACCTCGCCTAGTTGACCCAAAACACAGCAATAGCCGATTTCTCCCGTCTGGGGATTTTCGACTCCAAACAGGTCACAATCGCTCATCCATTCCCAGCACCGCAAATTCTTGAACTCGATGGCCGCTTCGTACAGCGCCGCCCAGTCTCGCAGCGAGATACCCTGCTCACTCATCTGGTTCCCCTCTCCGTGACAATTTGACCTCACTCGCCCTTTTGGTACGTTCTCTCAGGTATCATCCTTAAAAGCAAAAATCCATGATCATAGTTGTCCCCTGAACGCTTTGTCTATGATTGAATGCA
>JBFJTQ010000088.1:0-7673 GCA_041625275.1 Binatia bacterium
CTTGAGCAAGGGGATCATTATCCGGCGGATGCGTCTAAGATCGCGCTCACTATCTCTGCGCTCGGAGACGCGGTCGCCCTCCCGAAAAGAATAGGCGGGTGATGGCGCCAGCGCGACCAGGATAACCAAACCGATCAGCGAACGCACAAACATCATCGTTCTATTAGAGTCCATGGGTTGATGACATGCGCAAAGTTAATGCCAGCCAAAAGCTGCCAAAAAAACTCTGTTACCGCCGTCACGATAAAGTAGTAATGCGGTAATTTTATCAGGTGGCGGAAAAAAATTACACAGCCTCGCAAATGGGCACGAAAACCAATGTTTCTCTCCTCTATGCAAAGGACACCACTATGGGCTGTAGGGGAAGCTTAGGGTAACAGGCCCCGTTTTCTCAGCTCCGAACGCTGTTCCGGCGTTAGTTGATCTGCGCGGACGTAGCCGCGATCTTCGTTGCGCCGCGTACAGTCATTGATATAGCTTTCAACCCACCCGGCTCCAAGGCCAAAACCGCTGCCGCTGCACTCCACTGTGGCCCCAGTGTGAGGGTGTACGAGGGTTACGCTGTGGCTGGAGCAGGCCGAGACAATTGGCAGCCACGAGGTCAGCACAAGAAAAGAGATCCGCTTGAGACTTTTCATTGCCGGACCCCGTACAAATGATTTAGAAAGACTCGATCTCCAAGGCATTCCAATGACCTCTTTTGCGGTTCGACGCCCGCTTGGCCTGTGACAGCTGCCAAGCGTTTGGGAAGATTATTGCATGGCCCTTCGCCATAGGGTAGCTAGTAACCCTGTCTAAAGAGACGAAAGGGGGGCAAGGATGTTACTTAAAGACAAGATCGCGCTGGTTACCGGATCGACCCACAACATCGGCTTGAGCATCGCGCGCGCTTTCGCACGTGAAGGGGCTAAGGTCGTCATTCATTCGCGCCATGAAGAAGATGCCAAGAGAATCGCCGCAGAGCTGGGCGGCGATCACTTTGCAGCTGATGTCTCCGATCCCGGCCAGATCGCCGCCATGTTTGAACAGGTGCGCAAGCGGCACGGACGCTTGGACATCTTGGTCAATTGCGTTGCCCAGGCTGCGAGCGGCGGAGTTCTGGAGGTGTCCCTCAAAGATTGGAATCGCATCATGAGTATCAATTTGACGGGTTACTTTCTTTGCATCCAGCATGCCGGCAAGTTGATGCGGGAGCGACGCAGCGGGGCCATCATCAACATCTCGGCGGGCTCCGGCGAAAGGGGCATACCTGGCGGCGCGGCATATTCCGTGTCGAAAGGAGCGATCAACGCTTTAACCCGCCAGGCCGCCGTCGATCTGGCGCCTCACGAGATCAGGGTCAATGGCATTATCTCGGGCATCGTGGGCACGCCCATGGGTCAAAAGGAGATGGGCAACCGTAAGCCCGAGTACGAGATCATTCCTTTGCGGCGCATTGGCCGTCCAGAAGAGGTTGCGGAAGCGGCGGTATTTCTGGCCTCCGACAAAGCCAGTTATATTACCAACGCCATCCTGCCGGTTGATGGCGGCCGACTGAACGCCATGGGCGGCGCCAGCTCCAAGTAGGCCGAAGCCGCGTCTCATCTTCTATTATGCCACTGCCCCTATCCCGCGACGGCTGGTTGCTCTTTGTGACCTGTGGAGTGCGCTCGTTCGCCTATGGATTTCTATCCGTGGTTCTGGGCGTTTACCTTGACGCCATGGGACTCAACACAACGGCAATCGGCTGGATCTTCACCGCGGCGCTGGCGGGAGGGGCCGTCATGACGATCCTGATCACAGCGGTGGCGGATAGCTTTGGGCGCAGGGCGCTGCTCATCGTCGGCGCGTTGCTGATGGCGGTGGCGGGGTGTGTCTTCGCCGTCAGCGATAATGCAATCTTTCTCACAGTAGCCGCCATTTTTGGCACCATCAGCCCCTCAGGGAAGGAAGTCGGTCCGTTCCTTTCCATCGAACAGGCCGTTCTCCCCCAGACGACTCAAGATCAATACCGCACCACGGTGTTTTCTGCCTACAACCTTATTGGATCGCTCTTCGGAGCTTTGGGCGCTCTGGCCGTGGGCTTGCCGTCGCTATTTTCGCTGCCATCGGTTACGGGCTATCGCTTTTTGGTCTGGGGCTATGTTTTTTCGGCAGTTTTACTCGCCGCTCTCTTTACCTCGCTGTCGCCGAGGGTCGAGGCAAACCTCAAGACCACTGCCGAGAAGCCCACGATCGGAGTGAATCGCTCGCGCGTCGTGGTGGCGAAACTCGCGGGGCTTTTCGCCCTCGACGCCTTTGCCGGCGGGTTTATCGTGCAGAGTATCGTGGCCTACTGGTTCTACCTTCGCTACGAAACCGACCTCGGGACGCTGGGCGGCATCTTTTTCGGGACGAATCTTCTGGCTGCAATGTCATTTCTTGCGGCTCCCCTGCTGGCCCGCCGCATCGGGCTTCTCAATACCATGGTATTCACTCATCTGCCGTCGAATTTTCTGCTCCTCCTTGTGCCCTTGATGCCGAATCTCGACCTGGCCGTGGTTATGCTGCTCGCGCGCAACCTGCTCTCGCAACTCGACGTGCCGACGCGCCAGTCGTACACGATGGCGGTCGTCGATCCCGACGAGCGAGCCGCGTCAGCCGGGGTTCTCTCCGTGGCGCGCAACGCCGGCGCGGCCGTGGCCCCCGTCTTTACCGGAACAATTCTGGCTGCGCCTGCTCTTGGCCTCCCATTTTTGCTGGCGGGCGGGTTAAAGATCGTCTACGATCTCTGGATCTTTGCCCTGTTTCGAAACGTACGGCCGCCGGAAGAGATAAAATAGGTCGAAAAGGCCTTTCATGGGCTTTTCTCGAAGACCACACAGACTTCGTTTTTTTGCACTATTTCGCAGGGCCATGTTTACGCCTGCGCGATAAGGGTCTTTCCAATCGCCGTTCACTTTTGAATGTTGTATGATCCACCCTACTTCCATGCCCGAAGAACAAGTTTTGGACAATCGCGAAACCGCAGACACTGAGGCGGCAAGCTTCGCCAAGGGTTCTTTTCTCGAAGTTCTTGGTGTTGCTGCCCGGCTCGGACTCACCTCATTTGGCGGACCGGTAGCTCATCTGGGTTATTTCCGGGCTGAGTATGTGGTGCGGAGAAGGTGGCTCGATGAGCGTAGCTATGCAGATCTCGTAGCGCTGTGTCAGTTTCTCCCTGGTCCGGCAAGCAGCCAAGTTGGCATCGCCGTCGGGATCGCACGCGCAGGGGTGCCGGGTGCAGTGGCGGCGTGGCTCGGTTTCACTCTGCCTTCGGCGATTGCCCTTGTTTTGTTTGCTCTAGGCGTTAGCGCGCTCACGGGTTCGGTTGAAGCCGGCTGGCTGCACGGGCTGAAAATCGTCGCCGTGGCCGTGGTCGCGCAGGCAGTGTGGGGGATGGCCCGTGTACTTTGCCCTGACCCACAGCGTGTAACGCTTGCGATACTGGCTGCGATTGTCACTCTGAGTTGGCCGACTGCCGTCGGTCAGGTATTGTCCCTCGCCGTCGCAGGGCTCATTGGTTGGTTGATTCTTGCGCCCGCCAACCCCGGGACGGACGAGCACAGGCCGTTTCCCATCAGCAGACGGTTAGGCGTTGCTGCCTGGGTCATTTTTTTTGCATTCTTGTTCAGCCTGCCCGCGCTGCGACAAATCGCGCCGAGCCATCCTCTGCAGGTCTTCGACAGTTTCTTTCGCGTCGGGTCCCTTGTCTTTGGTGGCGGACATGTGGTTTTGCCGCTTTTGCAGGCGGAGGTCGTGGGACCTGGTTGGGTAACGAATGAGCAGTTTGTCGCGGGCTACGGCGCGACGCAGGCGGTGCCGGGGCCGCTTTTCACGTTCTCAGCATACCTCGGTGCGGTAATGACGGCGGCGCCGAACGGCTGGACGGGAGGGATGTTGACTCTCGGGGCTATTTTTTTGCCGTCGTTCTTGCTTGTGATCGGCGCGTTACCGTTCTGGGATTTGTTGCGGGCGAATTCCGCTTTTCAATCTGCCTTGGGCGGTATCAATGCCGCTGTGGTGGGTTTGCTGCTCGCGGCACTGTACAACCCGGTCTGGACCAGCGCCATTCACTCGCGCGCCGATTTCGGCCTGGGACTTGTCGCCTTCGGCATGTTGGCCTTTTGGAAACTACCTCCCTGGGTGGTGGTTGTGCTGACAGCCATGGGAGGAGAGTTGCTAAGCCGAATCCAGCTCTCCTAATGTGAAGTTGGCCGAAAGTTCTTTACATTCCCAGGATCAGTTTATAAATAACACCGACCACAGCGCCGGCGAAAACGACCATCATGATATCCCACTTCAGGCGCACCATGCCGATGAACGCGATGAGCGTAATCGCCAGGGCAAAAACATCCAAGTTGCTCAGGATAGCACCGTTGTTTTTTGGAAAGAGGACATGAACGGCAAAGAACACGGCCAGGTTGAGCACCACGCCGACAACGGCAGCGGTGATGGCGGAGAGCGCGCTGGTCAGAACAACGTTGCCGCGCATCCGCTCGATAAACGGCGCGCCGAGAAAAATCCACAAGAAACAGGGTGTGAATGTGACCCAGGTGGTTATCAGGGCGCCCAGGACCGCGGCGACAACGGGGGATAGGTCCGTAACGTTTTGCCACGCCGCCATGAAGCCCACGAACTGGGTTACCATAATCAGCGGCCCTGGGGTGGTCTCCGCCAGTCCAAGCCCGTCGAGCATCTGACCTGGGCGAAGCCAACCGTAATGATCCACCGCAGCTTGCGCGATATAGGCGAGCACGGCGTAAGCTCCGCCGAACGTGACGACAGCCGCCTTGCTGAAAAACAGCCCTATTTGAAAAAAGATGTCCTCGGTGCCACGCCAGATGGCAACCGCAAGCATCGGCGCGATCCAAAGAGCCCCGCAGACGGCGATAACCAACAAAGCCCGTCGCCAGGATGTCTCGGCATGCTCCACTGCAGAGTCATCCGAGATAACCGCGTCGTTTTGTCCTCCTCCATGGGGTTTGATGACGTAGAACTTGGCGGGCCAGGTCTTACCGCCGATAAAACCAACGAGTCCCGCGGTTATGATGATCACGGGAAATGGAATGCCGAGGAAATAAATGCCGATGAAAGCGAGCGACGCCAATAAATACATCACCTCGTTTTTGAGCGCCCGCCTGCCGATTTGAATGGTGGCGGAGGCGACGATTGCCGTCACGGCGGGTTTGAGACCGTAAAAAGCCGCTGCCACAACAGGAACGTTGCCGTAGGCGGCATAGATCCAGCTCAGGAGCAGCAAGATGAATATCGAGGGAATGACAAAAAACGCGCCGGCGACGATTCCTCCCCACGTGCGGTGGAGCAGCCAGCCGACGTAGGTCGCAAGCTGCTGCGCCTCGGGGCCCGGCAGCAACATGCAATAGTTCAGCGCGTGGAGGAATCGCTCCTGGGAAATCCAGCGCCTTCTTTCGACCAGCTCGGTGTTCATGATGGCGATCTGACCCGTTGGGCCGCCGAAGCTGATAAACCCCAGTTTGACCCAGAAGCGAAATGCCTCTTTGAACGTCGGAGTTCGGGGCGCCGCCTTAGCTTCGCTCGAAGCAGTTGCGATAGCTTCCATAGGGTATCCCTGATTTAGATTCTGTATTTACTTTTCGTACTCCACACCGCACAAGCCCTCAGGCCCTCTTTCGTCGGTAGTACTCGTACAGGTCATCGAAAAGAGCCGTGGCACGCGTGAGGCGCGCTTCATCCTCATTGTGGGCTATTGCGATTCCCGTAATCAGCCGATCAATACCCGGCGTCTCCGGACGCGAGAATTTGCCATCCTTGAGATCGATCTCGTGCACGATTTCTGCCAGCGCGCGAAGCGCCGCATTGTCCAGCCCGAACCGGCCCATCAACACCTCGAAGGTACAAAGGTCCCCTTCGTGGGTAAATTCCGCCTCGTACATGTCGAATCGCAACTCACCGGCCTGCGGCGTATATCCTTTCGCGGGCACGAATTTGAAGTTCGCTGTCTCGTCCACGAAGCGGCGCACCAGCCAAGCGCTTGCCATCCGGTCCACATGAATGCCTTTACGCGTCACCCAGGTACGACCCTGAACATCTTCAATTCGCCATTGATCTGCCGTCGCCTTGTCTTGTAATGAGCGGTCGTGCAGTTGTGCTTCGAGGGTAAAAAGCGCTCGCTCGGCGGCGTCCCGATTGGAGGCGCCGAAAAAATCGATGGCCTTAATCTCGGCCAGCCGCTTCTGCAGTCGCTCCAAATCGAGGGCCAATTGTTTTTGTTGTTCGCCATTCGGTTTGTGTTTTTTCCTTAGACTCTTGGCAGTCTGCTCCGATTCTCGGGAAACCGCCTGGTAGTCTTCATCTCTCGCCGAACGAAACAGCTGCTCCACCGCGTCGTCCGAAAGTCCCTCGGCGAAGCGGGCCTCGCATAGAAAGGCATCGCCGCCCGACTCCTTAACTTCCCGCAGCAGCCAGAGAAAGTCTTCGTGAGTCTGTTCGTTCTTGGGAAGGACATAGACCGAATTCTTGACGGGCACGGCGCCAACGCGCTGGAGCCGACGCCAGACTTTAACCCTCAGATAGGCCGGCTTAGGGGGAATCTGATGGATAAGCAGCAACCAACGAATTTCTTGCGCATCTGGCATGGTTATAACAGTTGCATCTTCTTTTATTATAAGTGTATCATGAATTCAAGCACTCGTTTCTCACGCTCCCGCTGGAAATGGTCGCGCCGTGATGTAAGATACAAAACGAAGACACTGGAAACCGCTCTGACGGAGAATCTGGAATGCTCAAAATCATACCCGTTGAAGAAGCCGTGGGACTGCCATTGGCTCATGACATTACAGAAATCGTTCCAGGCAAGCACAAAGGGCCGGCGTTCCGCCGCGGTCATGTGATACGGCCCGAAGACGTATCGAAACTGTTGGATGTCGGTAAAGCGCACATTTATGTCATGGAGTTGGAGGATGATGAAATCCATGAAGAAGACGCCGCCCGCCGCCTCGCTCAGGCCGCAGCCGGTGAGAATCTGCGCTTGACGGACCCGAGCGAAGGACGTGTCAATCTGGTGGCCGACATCTCGGGTCTGTTAAAAATAGACGCTGACCTGTTGTACCATTTCAATTCATTGGGCGACTTGATGATGGCGACGCTGCCGTCAAATCGTTATGTGAAAAAAGGCGACGTGGTGGCGGGAACGCGAACGATTCCGGTGGTCGTGAATGAAGAACTCATCAAACGTGCCGAGGCGCTGTGCAGAGATCATCCGATTGTCACGATTGTGCCGATGCCGGCGCGGCGCGTTCACCTCATTGTCACAGGCAGCGAAGTGTACACAGGCAGAATCAAAGACGGCTTTGAGCCGGTGGTGCGAAAAAAGTTGAGCGAGACGGGCTCCGAATTGGCGAACAAGAAGCTGGCGCCGGACGATCCGGAGCAGATTGCCAAGCTCATACGGGAGGCTCATAAGGCCGGCGCCGAGTTGATTCTCGTCAGCGGGGGTATGTCTGTCGATCCGGACGATAAAACGCCGGAAGGAGTCCGCCGCAGCGGCGCGAGGATCGTCTCCCATGGTTTCCCGGTGCTGCCGGGATCAATGTTCTTGATGGCGTACTTGGAGAATACACCCCTTCTGGGTTTGTCAGGCTGTGTGCTGCACGACGAGTTCAGTGCGTTTGATATGCTCCTGCCGCGCTTGC
>JBFJTQ010000089.1:0-7654 GCA_041625275.1 Binatia bacterium
CAATCCCTGCCACGGCGACGATGTCTCCGGCCTCAGCGGCTTCCAACTCGACTCGTTTCAAGCCCCGCCAGCCGTAGACTTGAGCCACTTTGACCGGCTGTTGGGCGCCATCGACGCGGCACAGGGTGTAATTTCCCGCACAAAGCTTGCCATTTTTTACGCGCCCCACGGCGAGGCGTCCGACATAATCGTTATAGTCGAGATTATTGGCTTGAAACTGGGTGGGCGCGGCGACGTCAACCATGGGCCCCGGCAGCGTCTCGACGATGAGATCGAATAGCGCTTTGAGGTCGTGCGCGGGTTGCCTTAGATCGCGGGTGGCGCTTCCCGCGCGGGCATTGGTGTAAACGACGGGAAAATCCAGCTGTTCCTCGGTCGCGTCGAGGTCGATGAACAAATCGTAGACTTCGTCCAAGACCTCAGCGACACGGGCGTCAGGGCGGTCAATCTTGTTGATACAGACGATAGGTGGCAGCTTCGCTTCCAGTGCCTTTTTGAGCACGAAACGAGTTTGAGGCAAAGGTCCCTCGGACGCATCCACCAGCAACATGACGCCGTCGACCATAGCGAGAGTGCGTTCCACTTCGCCGCCAAAATCGGCATGGCCGGGTGTATCGACGATATTGATCTTAACGGCGCCGTAACGGATGGTGGTGTTCTTAGCCATGATCGTGATGCCGCGTTCACGTTCCAGGTCGAGGGAGTCCATCACGCGTTCCGCCACCTGTTCGTTGGCCCGGAAAATACCGCTCTGGTGCAGCATGGCATCGACGAGCGTCGTCTTGCCGTGATCGACATGGGCGATAATGGCGATATTGCGGATGTCGTCGCGACGCGCAGGTGTCTCTTGAATCATGACTTTCTCTTATCAGGGAGCTCCCGCAGATTGTCAAGCAAGTCGCCCGTCGAGCCCGCGAGCCGGCGGGAGGATCAGACAGCAGGTTCGGCGTTTCCTTGCGCATGGGGGTGCCCTAGAGTATTTTTGAATGCAGCATGAGGCGATTGAAGCGTTACTTGGGCCGTTACTGGCGGCGCTATCTGCTAGGGGGATTTTGCCTGCTGGGCACCGCGACCTTGGTCATGTGGATTCCGTGGTGGATACGGGAGGCCATACGGATTATGGAGCATGACGGCTCGCTGCGCGACGTGACCTTTTACGCAGTGCTTATTGGTGCGGCGGCGGTGGCGCAGGGGATCGTGCGCACCTATTCCCGTGCACTGATTTTCAATGCGGGTCGTAACGTCGAGTACGATCTGCGCAACGACCTGTTCGCTCATCTCCAGAAGCTGCCGCTCTCGTTCTACCAATCGCAACGAACTGGAGATTTAATGTCGCGTGTGATCAACGATATTTCCGCCGTGCGCGTCATGCTCGGCCCCGGCATCCTTAATCTTGTCAATGCGCCGCTATACTATGTCTATGCCCTGGCCTTGATGTTCGCCATGGACGCGCGGATGACTCTCGCGACCCTGGCTCCATTTATGCTGCTCATGTTTGCCGCTCGCAAATTCCGCAGCGGCATCATGAAGAGCTCCCTGGAGGTCCAGCAACAAATGTCCGCGCTCAGCAGCCACGTGCAGGAGAATCTCAGCGGCATCCACGTGGTCAAGGCCTATTCCCAGGAAGAGCTTCAGACACGCCAGTTTACGGCCCTCAACGAGGAGTTTCGGGCGAAAAGCATGTCCTTGGCAAGGCTGCGTGGCATTATCGCGCCGGTGATGCAGGGCATGAACGCGCTCACGGTTCTGATCGTCATCTGGTACGGCGGTATCAGGGTCGTGCGGGGGGATTTGCTGGTCGCCGATATCGTCGCGTTCATTGCCTACCTCAACATCCTCGCCTGGCCCACCGCGGCCTTCGGCTGGATGCTTTCGCTTTTCGAACGCGGCCGCGCGGCCATGAAGCGTCTGGAGGAGATCTTTGAGGTGACACCCGCCATCACGAGCCCGGCGGTGCCCGCTGTCTTTCAAGGGTTGAAACAAGGGCTGGAATTCCGCCATGTCTCGTTTGCGTATGATCGGCAGAAAAACGGTAGCTTCGCCCTGCAGGACATCAGTTTATCACTGCCGGTCGGGAAGACCTTGGCGCTGGTTGGTCGTATTGGCTCGGGCAAGAGCACCCTCGCGCATCTGATTCCCCGCCTCTTTGACGTGACGAGCGGCGAAATTTGCATGGACGGCCAAGACATCCGGAAGCTCTCTCTGCGCGAGCTGCGCCAGACCATGGGATATGTGCCTCAGGACCCGTTTCTCTTTTCAACATCCCTGCGGCAAAATTTGGGATTTGGCCGCGACGAGGCTGGCGACGCGCAGTTGGAGCAGGCCGTCGCGGTCGCCAGGCTCGACCGGGATCTCGAGAATTTTCCCCAGGGATTGAAAACGGTTGTGGGCGAACGGGGCATCACCCTGTCGGGCGGGCAGAAGCAAAGAGCGACCTTGGCCCGTGCCCTGGTCGCGGACTGTCCAGTTTTGATCCTC
Source organism: Binatia bacterium (assembly GCA_041625275.1). Lineage (GTDB taxonomy): Bacteria > Desulfobacterota > Binatia > UBA9968 > UBA9968 > JBFJNS01. The sequence continues at coordinate 2,479 of JBFJTQ010000089.1, forward strand.
GACGATTGTCTTTCAAGCGTCGACGCGCAAACCGAGGCGGAAATTTTGCAGGGATTGAGATCCATCCTCAAGCACAAAACCTGCCTTATCATCTCGCATCGAATATCGGCAGTAAAGGAAGCGGATGAGATTTTGGTCCTCGAAGACGGCAAGATCATTGAGCGAGGCAGTCACCAGAAGCTAATTAGTTACGGCGGCGTGTATGCCGAGCTCTATCAGCAGCAACAACTCAGCGAGGAATTGGAGCAGATTTGAATGGCCGAGGCGTCCCAGCAAGAGGAAATCTTAGGTAAAGCCTACGATCTGCGCCTGCTCAAAAGGCTCTGGCGGTTCATCGTGCCTTATAGAGGGCTGTTCTTCGCAGCCATGGCGCTCTTGCCGTTGCAGCTGGCCTTCGGCCTGGCGCAACCGTACCTCATGAAGGTCGGCATCGATCAGTACATTGGAGAGGGAAACCTTTGGGGGCTACAGGGCGTCGGCCTGCTTTTCCTCGGTGCCCTGCTAGGGGAGAGCCTCACTCTGTTCTTTCAATACTACCTGACCATGCTCGTGGCGCAGCGCTGCCTCGCCGATTTGCGCGTGGCGATTTTCGCGCACGTGCAGGAATTGCCGATGACCTACTTCGACCGCAATCCCGTGGGCCGTCTCGTGACGCGCATGACGACGGATGTCGACGTATTGCAGGAGATGTTTTCCTCCGGCGTGATGACCCTAATCGCGGACTTCGTCATGGTGATCTGGATCATCGGCATCATGTTCTATCTGCACGTGCAGTTGGCCTTGGTTTCGTTGGCCCTGATTCCACCGATGGCGATCGCCATTAACTACTTTCGTGTCAGAGCGCGCCAGACCTACCGTCAGATTCGCGAGCGCATCGCGCGCATCAATGCCTACTTGGGAGAAGCGATCTCGGGCATGGCCGTGATCCAGTTGTTCGCCCGCGAGGAAAAGAGTTATCGCGAGTTCGATGATCGCAATGCGGCGCATCGCGACGCCTACCACCGCTCGAACCTGTACGAAGCGGCTCTCTATTCCATGGTCGAGGCCGCGGGCTCGGTGAGCGTCGCCCTGTTGCTCTGGTACGGAGGCGGAGAGGTGCTTCACGGCGTGATCGGCATCGGCACGCTGGTCGCCTTCAAAGAATACATTCATCGTTTCTTTGTTCCGCTGCGAGACTTCAGCCAGAAGTACGCGATCATGCAATCCGCCATGTCCTCGGCCGAAAGGATCTTCCAGCTACTCGATACGCCGCTGACGATCGAGAGTGCAAAGAAAGCCTCGGTCCCTAGGCCTTTCCGCGGCCAAGTGGTCTTCGACAATGTATGGTTTCACTACAAAGCGGACGATCCGGTTTTGAAAGGGGTCTCGTTCCGTATCGAGCCGGGCGAGAAGATTGCGGTGGTGGGGGCCACCGGATCGGGAAAGACGACGACGATCAAGCTGCTCAACCGCTTCTACGACATTCAAAAAGGTTCCATCAAGGTCAGCGGGGTTGATGTGCGCGAATGGGATCTCCGGGCTTTGCGCCGCCATATCGGGGTCGTTCTGCAGGATGTGTTTCTCTTTTCCGGAGACATACGCACGAATTTAGCCCTGGGCGACCTTTCGATTCCCATGGACAGAATCGAGGAGGCGGCTCGGGCTGCGAACGCCACGAGTTTCATTCAACGCCTGCCGCAGGGCTTCCACGCTCATGTGCGCGAAAGGGGGAGCAACTTCTCCGGCGGAGAAAGGCAGCTTTTGTCGCTGGCGCGCGTGCTGGTGTTCCAGCCGGAGATCTTAGTCATGGACGAGGCGACCTCCAGCGTCGACACGGAAACGGAGCTGCTCATTCAGGATGCCTTGGAGAAAGTCATGCGTGACCGGACCTGCCTGCTGATCGCGCATCGCCTATCGACCATCCGGAACGCGGATCGTATCATCGTGTTGCACCACGGCGAGGTTCGCGAGATGGGTTCGCACGCGCAATTGATGGAAAAGAAGGGAATTTACCACCGCCTCTATCAGTTGCAGTACGAGCGCGACGTGGTCAAGCTTGCCGCGCGCGAGCCCACCCCCGAAGTTTATGATTAGTGCCGTAGCCACGGGAATAGACCGCTTTTTCCATGTTTGGGTCCGCCTCTGCGGACGGCCGTCGGGTCGAATCGTCTGGTTCGTCTTCTTGATGTTACTGATCATCCCGACGAGTTCCGGCTGTTCGCCGATCTACGTCATGCGAGCCGCCTACGAAGAAGGCAAGATCCTCTGGCGGCGGGAGCCGATTGTTGATTTCCTAGCCATGCCGCATTTGGCAGAGGACACCAAAGAGAAACTTGAGATCGTTTTGGCCGTGCGCGAGTACGCCGACAAGGTCCTCAAACTCAATGTAGGAGGCAGCTACGCGACGTATTCCTACGTCGATCGGCCGGATCTCTCCTATATTTTGACGGCGGCGCCGCGCACTGAGCTGCGGCCTTACACTTGGTGGTTTCTGTTTGTCGGCCGCGTACCCTACAAGGGTTATTTTTCGAAGGAAGAAGCCATGGATGCAGCCGCGGCGCTGGAAGCAGACGGTTACGACACCAACGTCCGGACGACGGCCGCGTTCAGCACCCTGGGCTGGTTTGATGACCCGCTGCTGGCCCATCTTCTCAAGTACGATAAAATTGCCCTCGCCGATATCATCTTTCACGAGCTGTTTCACAACACCCTGTACGTCAAAGGAGCCGGCAACTTTAATGAGAGCGTGGCCAATTTCGTCGGCGGCCGGGCGGCGATCGATTTCTTTCGCGATCGACATGGCGACGGAAGTCGGGAGCATCAACAAGCGGTTGAGCGCTGGCAAGAGGAGCTGGAGTTCTCGGCATTCATCGAGCAGGTGGCAGAATCCCTCATTGGCCTGTACTCCCGGGATATTCCCGCCGAAGAGAAATTACGGGTTAGAAAAGAGGTTTTTAGCCGGGCTCAGGAGGAGTGGCAAGGCCGTGTGGCTGAACGCCCTAGGCATCGTTTTCGGAATTTTTCCCAACAATCGCTGAACAACGCGGTGATGATTCACTATCTGCTGTACCTGAAGAACCTCCGCCTATTTGAGGCTCTTTACGAGAAGCGAGAGCAAAATCTCGCGCGCACCATCGATGCGATCCGGGAAGCCGTAGCGAAGGGCAACGAGCCGTTTGAAGCGGTTACACGGTTGGTGTCCGCCCAGAATCCTGCTGAAAAACGTTCCGTTCACTCTTCGAGGGCCTCAGAGCCCGCCCTGAGTCTATCGAAGGGACGGCCGGAGGAGCGGTTGCAATGATTGGGGATTTTCCATTCATGCTAAGCGCGGTCCAAGCATTCTCAGGGTTTTCGAGCGGATTGAACAGGGATCGTGAATTCATGGTGTAACTGCCTATTGCAAAGCTGAATGATGAATCGGCCGTTACAAACTGCGGGAACCTTAACTACTCGAGACCGTGGCTTCGCGGAAGCGGCGTATCCCTTCGATATGCGCGGCGGGTGTGGCCAGCCCGGATTTCATCGTGTTGATTGTCAGATGTGTAGCGCCGAGTTCTTTCCAGGCGGCTATTTCCTGAAGCCACTCTTCGGTTGAGCGCTGGCCGAAAGAAACTCGCCCCTCGATTCCGATGCTGCCGGAGTCCCGACCCGCGGCGCGTGCATAGGATCTTATTTTCTCGATAGCTACGCGGCATTTATCATCCGGACCCAACAGCGGAAACCAGCCATCCCCCAGTTGACCCACCCGGCGCAAAACGCCCTCCGCGCCACCCCCAAGCCAAAGCGGGATCGGCCGCTGCACGGGTAACGGATTCAGCCCCGCGTCGGTGACCTTGTGCCATCGTCCCTCGTAGGTCACCAGTTCCTGCGTCCAGAGCCTGCGCATCAGATCGATCTGTTCCTCCGAGCGGCGGCCGCGATTCTTAAAATTCTCCCCTAGAGCCTCGTATTCCACCGGGTTCCAACCGATGCCGATCCCGAGCCGGAGCCGGCCGCCGCTAATCACATCGAGGGCGGCCGCCTGTTTCGCGACCAGAGCGGTTTGACGCTGCGGCAGGATAATGACCCCGGGAACCAGCTCAATTTTCTTTGTCAGCCCAGCAAGGTAGCTGAACAAAACAAAGGGCTCATGGATCATGTCTTGGTGGGTAAACGGCGGCCGCCAACCGGGTCGGCTGGCGGGATTGGCCCCGAGCACATGGTCATAGGCCAGTATGTGAACGTAGCCGAGATCCTCCGCGGCCTGAGCGAAATCTCGAATGGCGGAAGGATCCGCGCCAATTTCAGTTTGAGGGAACACGACTCCGAAGCGCACGTTTCACTCCTGCGGTACTTTCCCGCACGAAATCTGGCTTTTTCGCTTTCTATCGTAGGGCTTGAAATTTGTAAAGGGAATGCGCAAATTTGCTCCAAGTTCATGGATATTGACTTAGAAGCTTGGTCACATAGGATATTAGTTGACGAGGAGGCAAGGCTATGAATGGTCTTCGTACGACGATTCTCCTGGCGCTCATGACGGCGCTTTTGGTCTGGGCCGGCGATATGATGGGTGGGCGGCAGGGCGCCGTGATTGCTCTGGTTTTGGCCGGGGCAATGAATTTTTTCAGCTACTGGTTCAGCGACAAGATCGTCATCAAGATGTATGGCGGCCGAGAGGTGACTCCGGATGATGATCCCGAGCTTTATCATCTCGTTCAAGACCTTGCCCAGCGCGGGAATTTGCCGATGCCCAAGGTGTACGTCTTGCCGCAAGACGCGCCCAACGCGTTCGCCACGGGGCGCAACCCGCATCATGCAGCCGTGGCGGTTACCAACGGTATCCGGCGGATACTGAACAAGCGCGAGCTCGCGGGCGTTTTGGGGCATGAGTTGGCTCATGTCATGAACCGCGACATCCTCGTCAGCACCATCGCCGCGACTTTGGCCGGGGCGATCAGTTACCTCGCGACCATGGCTCAGTGGGCGATGATCTTTGGCGGCGGTCGCAGTCGCGATGAAGAAGGGGGTGGGGGAAACATCTTTGGGCTCATTATCATGATGATCGTCGCGCCTATGGCGGCGATGCTAATCCAGATGGCGGTTTCGCGCTCGCGTGAGTATGGAGCGGATGCGGGGGGGGCAAGAATCACCGGCGACCCATTGGCCCTTGCCAGTGCCTTGCGCAAACTTCATATGGGAGCACAAAACATCCCGATGC
>JBFJTQ010000090.1:0-7649 GCA_041625275.1 Binatia bacterium
ATTTCCGAAGTCATCAACGCAGCCATAAACTCCACCGGAAAATGAGCCTTCAGATACGCCGTCTGGTACGAGACCATGGCATAAGCCGCCGAGTGCGATTTGTTGAAGCCATAGCGCGCAAAGGTCTCCATCTGGTCGAAGATTTCGCCGGCCTTTTGCGCATCGATTTTGTTTCTCTGCGCCCCTTCGACGAACCGTTCCCGCTGCGCGGCCATCTCTTCGGGATTCTTCTTGCCCATCGCTCGTCGAAGAATGTCTGCTTCCCCCATGCTGTAGCCGGCCAGCACCTGAGCGATTTGCATCACCTGCTCCTGATAGACGATGACTCCGTAGGTGTCCTTTAGAACCGGTCCTAGGTGCGGGTGCAAATACTTGGTCTTCTCCTTGCCGTGTTTGCGCTTGATGTATTCCTCCGCCATGCCGCTATCCAACGGCCCGGGTCGATACAGCGCCAGAATGGCCACGAGATCTTCGAAACAGTTGGGACGAATCTTGACGGTCATCTCACGGATGCCCGAGCTTTCCAGTTGGAACACGCCGACGGTGTTTCCGTTGCACAAAAGCCTGTACGTCTTCTTGTCGTCAAGAGGCAACTTATTTAAATCGATCGTCGCTCCCTGCGTTGACTCGACGAGCTTCAGGCAGTCGTGGATCAGCGTCAGCGTCTTCAAACCGAGAAAGTCAAACTTGACCAGCCCGATTTTCTCCACGCTCCCCATGTCGAACTGCGTGACGATGCCGCCCTCCTTGTCGACAAACAGCGGGAGATGGTCGACGAGCGGCAGATTCGACAACACGACACCCGCAGCATGCGTGGAAGCATGACGCGTGAGCCCTTCAAGACGAAGGGCGTGATCGATCAACGTCTTGACCCGCAGATCCGTCTTGATCAACTCTTGCAGCCGGGGCTCCATTTTGATGGACTCGCGCAGGGGATAATCGAACCCTTGCTTTGGAGCAGGGATGAGTTTTGCGATGGCATCGGTTTCAGCAAAAGAAAACCCAAGCGCCCGCCCGACGTCCTTGATCGCCGCCTTGGCTTTGAGCGTTCCAAAGGTCGCAATCTGTGCCACTCGATCGGAGCCATACTTGTCCTTGACATATTGAATCACTCGGCTCCTGCCACGAATGCAGAAGTCAACGTCGATATCAGGCATGGAGCGCCGCTCCGGATTTAAAAACCGCTCGAACAGGAGCACATGCCGAATCGGATCCAAGTCGGTGATTTTGAGCGCATACGCAACTAGGCTCCCAGCCGACGATCCGCGGCCCGGTCCTACCGGGATGCCGTTTTTCTTGGCGTAATTGATGAAATCGGCCACTACCAGGAAATATCCGGGAAACTGCATCTTCTTGATTACATCTAATTCATAAGCGAGCCGATCTTCGTAGGTTTTTCTCGTGGCCGGATCTGTAATCCCTCGCAGTCTTTCTGCCAGCCCGGCGTGAGCCAAATCATCGAGATAGTCGTCAAGACTAGCCTCTCGCGGCGGCTTAAAAGTGGGGAAGTGATAATTGCCGAATTCAATTTCGAGGTTACAGCGATCGGCGATCTCGACTGTCCGCTCAACCGCCTCCGTGCAGTAGTCGAATCCCCGCATCATTTCCTCGGCCGACTTGAGATAAAGCTCCTCGGTTTCCAATCTCAGGCGATTTTCTTCATTGACCGTCTTACCCGTCTGAACGCATAACAGAACGTCATGGGCCTGGTAGTCCTCCCGTTCTCCATAGTGACAGTCGTTCGTCGCCACTAGGGGGATTGAGAGATCCTTGGCTAGCTCGATGAGGAGGTGGTTGACCTTCTCCTGTTCGGCCAGCTTGTTGTCCTGGATCTCGATGTAGTACCGATCCTCGAAGATGGAAAGGTACGTTTCGGCGGCCGCTTTGGCCTTTTCCGAGTTTCCCGCCGAGAGCGCTTGCGACACTTCTCCCTGTAAACAGGCGCTCAGCGCGATCAGTCCGCCATTGAGTTCTTTGAGCAAATCCTTGTCGATACGCGGTTTGTAATAGAACCCCTCCATGTAACCAAGGGAGACAAGCTTGCAGAGATTTCGATACCCATCCCGGTTCATCGCCAGCAGAACAAGATGGTTGTTGTATTCCTTAGGGCCCTTGTCTACGCCCTTTTTCTCGAACCGGCTGGTGGGAGCCACATAGATTTCACAGCCGATAATCGGTTTGATGCCGTGCTTTAGGGCCTCGCGATAGAATTCCACGGCTCCAAACATGTTCCCATGATCTGTCATGGCCACCGCGGGTTGTCTGAGAAGCTTAATGCGCTCAAAGAGCTGATCGACCTTGTTGGCGCCATCTAAGAGGCTGTATTCCGTGTGGCAATGAAGATGTACGAAGCGAGAATGTTCCATTGTAGATAATCCATACTTAGCACAAAGAATTTTTCGCTACAATTATTGTTTTATGCGAGATCACATGCATAAGGTAGCGAACTCGCCAGCAACAAGTTTTTCAAAGATTTCAACGAAACTCCTTGTAAATTCGATCTTACCGTTCTGCCGGCCGCGGTGAACGCCTCTTGGTCTCTGCCCTTCGTGAAGCGTCATTGTTCCAGCGTGCCTGCCCGCCTGTTCCATTACGGTTGCTCGCCGATTGAACCGCATCTTCTCTGAGACCAGCGCATGTGCAAAACTCTGCCCATTACTCTGAATCGGTATTCCGCTCTGCCTCGACCTCATAAACCAACGCCTGTTCCGGTGTCTCTCCTCTTCCGCATGCGCGCGAATAACACCCCAACGGTCCCGTGATGGAATGCCCGACTGATCCTGACGCAGATAAAAGACCGCGCGATGACGCCTGTCGAAAATGAAATGCACTCTCGCTCGTTCAGATAGGATGTCGCAGCCTCACTTTACCTAAGCCCAGCTAAAGTGAGCCAACCCGGGGGTCCACATGCATCGGCAGTGGACGCTCCAGCACGCGCGGTAACTCAACTGCTACGAATTTGGTTGTAATATTTCTTCCTACTTATTCACTGCTGTCTGCCACTCCTTGTCCGAATGGGAGCACTCTTCCTAAAAATGAGAAAGGGGCATCGAGGCATTTAGCTTCCCTCGCAACCCCTTACAGTTGCACAACACTACAGCCCATAGCGCGACCAAAACACTAAGACCTTGGTAGAGTTTGGATGTCCCTAACGCCCTAGTTGGCGCATAAGGTGGTCCCCAAATTGAACCAGGGCGTTGAGATCAAAATTGATATACATGGAGTATTGACGGTTTTCTCACTCGTTATTAAAGTTTTGTCAAGCCGTTACAAATCTAACAAAGACGAATTTCAATACACACTGGAAACGGCCAAGGGCTTAACAAACGTTGGCTAAGTCATTGGCGGTCAAAGGCGCGAGCCGCGAGTCTTTTGCTCCAATGACGGTTCTTCGTATCGCGGGAACGATTCTGCTAGCGAGGGAGAGAAGCTATTAGAATGAAACTTCGATCGGAAAGCGCGTGGGGCCTCCGTTTGATGGCCGCTGTTTTGACTCTGTCAATTTGGCAGTGGGGAGAATTCGTCGGCGCAAACATCGCTCAGGCGCAGGAAGTTCCAACATGCGCCGGGAAAGCAGCGACGATCTTTGTACGAAACGGGACCGTCGTGGGCGGGCCCGATAACGGCCAGCCTTACCGAGGATTGCTGCGAGGCACCCCTGGAGACGACGTGATCGTCGGAACACCTGCAAGCGACGTCATTTATGGGTTCGGCGGCAACGATACGATCTGTGGCGGGCCGGGCGACGACGAAATCTACGGTGGAGCAGGCAATGATGTCATCGAAGGCGGGCCGGGAAATGACGTCATTTTCGGCGAGGAGGGCGATGATATTCTCAAGGGCGGAACCGGCGATGACGAAGTCGACGGCGGGCCGGGAAATGACCTGCTCGAAGGCGGGCCGGGGAACGACTTGCTTAAGGGTGGCCCGGGCGATGACAGAATCTACGGTGGCCCGGGCGATGATGAGATCTATGGCGGACCTGGCAGAGATATTCTCGAGGGCGGCACGGGGGATGATTTGATCGAGGGTGATTGAGACTTTAAGAAACAATAGTCACAGAAAAAGGCCACAAATCCTTAAACTAGGGGATGCCATATCAGTTGCGAAAATCTTTAGGCTCTTAAAGACGAGAGGAGGTGAATACTATGAAAAAGGCGACACTACTACCAGCTGCAGTCTTTGCTCTATTGCTAATTCTTCCGGTTGTTGGCCACAGCGCGGAAAAAGCCGCGCCCAAGCCAAACCCAGAGGGCGACATCATCCGGGGCGGTCCTGGGGCTGACGTGATCCGAGGCGGCCGGGGTGCTGATGTGATCATGGGAGGATCGGGTGATGACGTCATTCGCGGCGGTCCCGGCAGGGATCGAATCGAAGGCGGCACTGGAGACGACGACATATTTGGAGACGACGACGAGAAAGAGTCAGACGACGACAATAAGTAAAAACATACAAATGCCGGGTGAGGGCCCCTCAACAGCTTAAGGACCTCTCTCGGCCAAGATAGAAAGATGGAGGGGGCGGTTTCTGGCATTAACTCCTGGGTGTCAGAGACCGCCGCCTTTGTCCTAGGTAATGTATCGGTTGCAGGTCTGGTGCAAGTGTATTCAACCAACCGTGCGCCCTGAAACTGCAGCTTCAAGAATTCGCATTACATCGACTGCCGCTGTCGGCTCGGCTCGGGGTGACGATGAAACGTCCGCGAGGAGCGTCTAGGAGAGGCAATCTCCCTCAATCGGGCCTGCATCCATCAAACTGAAACACCACGCCTCATGCGGGTAAAAACAAATCGCACTACCACCAGTCACAGACATCTCTCTTAGACAAACCGGCGGAAGCTCGTTATTCCCACTCGATGGTAGCTGGCGGCTTGGAGGAAATATCGTAAACGACGCGGTTCACTCCGCGGACTTCGTTGATAATGCGGTTCGATATTCGGGCGAGGAGATCGGTTGGCAGGGGCACCCAGTTGGCAGTCATGCCGTCCTGGCTGTCAACCACGCGAAGCGCGATGACGTTCTCGTAACTGCGTTCGTCGCCCATCACGCCCACGGTGCGAACAGGCAACAACACGGCAAACGATTGCCAGACTTTCTCGTACAGGCCCGCAGCCCGAATTTCCTGCAACACGATGGCATCGGCCCGGCGCAAAACCGCGAGTCGTTCTTCGGTCACGTCACCCAAAACACGGATGGCCAAACCGGGCCCCGGAAAGGGTTGGCGCTGAATCAATTCGGGGGGAAGCCCCAATTCCTTGCCTACTTCCCTGACCTCGTCCTTGAAAAGCTCGCGCAAGGGCTCGACTAATTTCAACCGCATTTTTTCTGGCAAGCCGCCGACGTTGTGATGGCTCTTGATCGTTACCGAGGGGCCCACGAATGAAACCGACTCGATGACGTCAGGATACAAAGTGCCTTGAGCCAGGAAGGCGATTTCACCCAGTTGGTTTGCCTCTTCCTCGAACACCTCTATGAAGGTCCGTCCGATGACCTTCCTTTTTTGCTCCGGATCCTCTACGCCTCCAAGCGCCGATAAAAAGCGACCGCTGGCATCCACATAGCGGAAGCTCGCGCCAAAGCGCTCGCTGAAAAGGCTGCAGACACGCTCGGCCTCGTTTAGACGCAGAACTCCGTTATTGACGAAGACACACATGAGTCGACTGCCAATGGCTCGGTATACCAAGGTTGCGGAAACCGAAGAATCGACCCCGCCGCTCAGCGCGCAGATCACGCGGCCTGTCCCGACCTGGTTTTGAATATTCTTGACGGAGGTCTCAATGAAGCGCTCCATGGTCCACGTCGGCTTGCAGCCGCAAATGCGAAAGACAAAATTATCTAGAATCTCCCGCCCCCGTGGGGTATGCGCAACCTCAGGATGAAACTGAACGCCAAAGAATCGCCGGCTCTGGTCGGCAAAAGCGGCGATGGGGGAATTGCTGCTGTGCGCTAGCACCGCCCAGCCTTCGGCGATTGCGGTCATCCTGTCCCCGTGGCTCATCCAGACGCGAGTCGATTCCTTCGCCGCAAAACCGTGAAACAAGTCGCTATCGTCGTCAATGATCAAATCGGCCGGACCGTACTCGCGCTCTTCGGCTTTCGCGACCTCACCGCCCGAGGCGAGATTGATCATACCCATCCCGTAGCAGATGCCTAGGAACGGAACGGGAAACTCGAAAATCTCTTTCCTGACCCTCGGAGCGTTCCGCTGATAGACACTTGCCGGCCCTCCCGACAGGATAATCCCCTCGGGCTTTAGGGCAGCGATTTTTTCGATGGGAACGTTATACGGTTGGATTTCGCAGTAAACTTTGGCTTCGCGAATACGCCGCGCGATCAACTGCGTGTACTGGGAGCCAAAATCGAGGACGAGGATCATTCTACGCTATAGTTAGGCGCTTCTTTGGTGATGAAAACGTCGTGGACATGCCCCTCGCGCAAGCCTGCTGCAGTGATTTGCATGAACCTCGCTTTGTTGCGAAGCGCGGCCACGTCGCGACAGCCAAGATAACCCATTCCGGATCGAAGTCCGCCGACGAGTTGATGAATATTGAAGGAGAGGGAGCCCTTGTATGGCACCTGCCCTTCGACTCCCTCCGGCACAAGCTTCATTGATTCCTCGACATGGTCCTGGGCGTAACGATCTTTGCTCCCCTGTTTCATGGCGCCCATGGAGCCCATCCCACGGTAGACCTTGTAAGTTCGCCCCTGGTAAAGAATCGTCTCCCCCGGACTTTCCTCTGTGCCAGCAAAGAGACTCCCAATCATGACGGAGTGGGCGCCGGCGGCCAAGGCCTTAGTGATATCGCCCGAGAATTTGATACCGCCGTCGGCGATGACCGGAATGTTGTATCGCGCAGCCGTTTTCGCGCAGCTGCCGATCGCAGTGATTTGAGGAACTCCGACACCGGATATGACCCGCGTCGTGCAAATCGAACCGGGCCCAACGCCTACCTTCACGGCGTTAACCCCGGCTTGAATCAATGCCAGCGTACCTTCCTCGGTAGCCACATTGCCGGCTGCAAGATCGAGATCCGGGTAGCGCCGCCGGATCTGCCTGACCACCTCAACCACATTTTTGGAATGACCGTGCGCGGTGTCCACGGTAACCAGATCGACGCCCGCACGGACAAGCCTCTCGACCCGCTCCTCCCAGTCCGGACCGACACCCACACCGGCTCCGACGCGCAGCCGCCCCCTCTCGTCTTTGCAAGCGTTCGGGTATTGAATTTTTTTCTCGATGTCTTTGACGGTAATCAGTCCCTTGAGCTGGTAATGATCATCAACGACGAGGAGTTTTTCGATTCGATGCTGATGTAGGATTTCTTTAGCGTCCTCGAGATCGACTCCTGTCTTCACAGTGATGAGCTTGTCCTTCGTCATCACCTCCGAAACCGGCCGCTCCAGCCTCTTTTCGAAGCGCAAATCACGATTGGTCAGAATCCCGACTAGCCTCCCGTTCTTTGTGACCGGCAAGCCGGAGATCCCGTACCTCTTCATGATTTCCTGCGCCTCAAAAATCTTTTGATCTGGCGCCACTGTGATCGGGTCGGAAATCATTCCGCTCTCAAATTTTTTGACCTTCTCCACTTCAGCCGCTTGAGCGTCCGCCGGCATATTTCGATGAATCATCCCGATGCCGCCTTCTTGAGC
>JBFJTQ010000091.1:0-7645 GCA_041625275.1 Binatia bacterium
AGACGCGTGTATGCATCGTAACCACCGCCGGGGGAATGCCCCAGAACCATCTTAACGACTTTACCTTTGTAATACGGCTCCTGGGCGGCGGCGTGCGATAGGCCCAATATGAGTGCAAGAGCAATGAGCCATGCCAAATGTCGGTGACTTTTCATAGTTGCTCCCTTTTTTATGATCCGGCAAAACCGGGTGGTATATAAGAGACCCCGCGCCTAGTCGTCGCTGATTTTCGCTACCAAATCTCGCGCCAACACGATTCCACTTTCATCGAGAAAACTTCTGGCTTCGGAGCGAGACAGAAGTTAGTGACTCTTAGCGCGACCTTCAAAGCACCACCAAGCTCTTAGCATAATATTTGCACCAAGTCTGCAGCCTATGACGGGACCGACCCGCGGGAAATCGTTGCGGGTAGAGCGGAAAGCACTCCAAGCCACTGGCCGCGTTTTTAATTCGCTTGACGGGCGCGCAGGTTATGGGATAGACATCCCTTCCAGAATAGAAGCGTTGGCACCGGGAGTCGCACCGGCATGGGTATCGGGTTGCTTTTGGCCGCCCTTCAGGCTTTTTCGTGAAGCAGGCCTCGGAAAGTGCACTGCCAAGCCGCGGAGGGCGCGGAGAAAAAAGATTTTGCGAAAAAATACTCCGAACTCCGTGATCTCTGTGCCTCTGTGGTGAATATTTCTTCATAGGAAACCCAGAAGCCCCGTTTTTGCCAACCTACGTCGTCCTGTCCCACCAAAGAAAGAAGATCCTGTATCGATTCTCGCAACAAGAGAGGCACCGTATGTTTCGGAATAGATATGGGTTTTGGGTTGGAACAATCGCCTTTATTCTTCTTTGCCTCACCGGGGGTTTTGCTAACGGCCAAGATACGCGTCCGCTCGTTAGAATCAGCAGCCCCGGCTTGGATACCGTCTACTCGACGCCTTACAGGATCGCTCAGGAGCAAGGTTATTACGAGGCAGAAGGGCTCGATGTTCGAATTTTGCCCGGAGTCAGAACCGGACCGAGCGTCCAGATGCTCGTCGCCGGCAGCGTTGAGGCAACACAGACTGTAGGCCCTACCACGCTGGCGGCGATCCTCCGTGGAGCGCCGCTGAGAATCGCCATGGTGTTCAACGATAAGCCCTCCTACTGGCTTTACTCAAGGAAAACCATCCGCAGCTTTTCGGATCTCAAGGGCGCTAAGGTCGCCAGTTCCACTCCCGGCAGCACCAACGATCGCCTTCTCAAGATTGTCCTGGAAAAAAACGGCGTGGACTGGAAGAAAGGTTTATTGATTATTTACACCGGCACCTCGGATGTGAGAATCAAGGCGCTACTTTCTGGTGCCGTGGATGCCGCGGTTCTGACCCTTCCAGGCAATCTTGTAGCCAAGGACGCCGGTTTCACGGAACTGGCGTCTTTCGAGACTGAAGTAGGCGCCCTGACAGGCGGAGTCGCCACGAGCGAATCCTTTCTCACCAAGAAGCGCGAGGCTGCGCTCCCGTTTCTTCGCGCCACATTAAAAGGACTGAGGCTATTCAAGAACAACCGAGAAGCGGCTGCGAAAATCATGGCCAAGTATATGAATATCCCTTATGAGACGGCCATGCGGACTTACGATGTCAGTGCTCACGTGTTTGTTTCGGATGGCATGCTGTCGGAAGATTTTCAGGACAGGGTTTTGGATTTTGAACTTAAGGCCATGGGGGAAGACAAAAGACTGGCAAGGGACAAGGTATTCGACTTTTCGATCATGAAATCGTTACTTAAGAATTGACAAGGAGGACTAACTCAATGATCACAGCACAGGATCTAAAAGGCATCATGGCGATGATGCCGGCGTTTACAACTGGTGACGGGGATTCGCCAAACGCAACCCGGACCATTGACACGGTTTCACTGGAAAGCGCCGTGGACAAGATCATCCGGGACGGCGTCGACGTCATCGCCACCACAGGCAGTTTCGGAGAATTTCACACGCTGTTGTGGGAGGAGTTACAGACGCTGACCGAAGCCACGGTCAGTGCCGTGAAAAAAAGGGTTCCATTATTCATCGGCTGCAGCAGTCTCAACACGCGGGAAACCCTGAGGCAGGTGAAATTCGCCGAACAAGCGAGCGCCGACGGCGTGCTTTGCTGCGTCCCCTTCTACTATCCCGCAACGGTGGACAACGCAGTTCAATTCTATCTCGACCTGGCGGATGCCTTCCCGAAGCTTGGGATTGCCATCTATCATAATCCCCCGCTGCATCGAGTGACCCTCCCCGTGGGCGCGTTCGAGAAGCTGGTAACGCGGCCGAACATCGTGTTGATGAAAGACAGCCACCGAACGTCCGTCGCTTTTATGGCGCTGATGAAGATCGTAAAAGGCAAAATCGGCGTTTTCTGCAACCAATCGCAGAGTTATCCCTACATGATGTTAGGCGCGGCCGGATGCTGGTCGATCTCGGCCTGGATGGGTCCCTGGCCGCTGCTGCGCCTGCGCGACGCTTGCCTGGCCGGAGACTGGGAAACGGCACAAGAAATCTGCCTCGATCTGGATGCCGCCTATAAAGCACCTGGCAGGCCCGGAGATCTCTTCTGGCGGGAAAACTGCCACAAACTGGCCGTCAACGAATCCGGCTATTGCCACGCCGGGCCGTTGCGTCCGCCGTTCCGCCATGTGCCGCCGGAAATCATTGAGCACGCCAAACGGATGGCCGCAAGTTGGAAAAAGCTGTGCGAAAAATATGCGGCACAGAAATCCGGTGCCGCTGCCTAGACATGAAGAAGTTTTAGGAATCAGTCTGGGATCTCTGCGATTGTGCTCCCCACACTGAGAAAAAAATAGTCCAATGCGTAGAAACAAAAATAGGACTATGTCCGCGGGGCAGCCCCGCCCTCAAGGGCCCGCTGGAAAATCTTTTTTACAAGGACCGCGTGAGCTTAAAGAGACACGTGTGAGATTCAATTTCATTGAAAGAAGCTCAAGGGGCTGCCAAAGTGGCCTTGAGGGAGGGACACTATAAGGAGGGAACCATGAGCAAGACGCTGGGTAAGATCGATCGAGCGGCGTTTCGCCAGGTACACAGGGAACAACAGGAAAGAGCGAAGCAGGGGCCAGAAGGGCATACTATCGTCACCCGTGCGGTGGTCCGGCTCATTGAGGGTCAATTGAAGGAGGCCCGAGTCGGCGAGTACACGATCCAGTGCGACGAAGCGAAATCGCGCAAAGGAGGCGGCAAGGCGCCTTCACCGCTTCAGTACTTTGTCGCAGCGACGGGTTTTTGAATGTTCAGCCAATTGACGCGGTACGCGTCACAGCTGGACATTGAAATCGAAGATGCCGAAATGGATATTCGCATGACCTACGATACGCGCGGCAAGCTGCTGCTGGCCGATGTTTCGCCCGCCTGCCGTGAGTTGACCTACGTTTTCTCTATAAAGAGCCCCGCTCCATCTGCAAAGGTCACACAAATGTTGGACATGATTGAAAAGGGCTGCCACACGATTAACTCCCTAAAAACTCCGGTTCCTGTCGTGGGGAAACTCGTCCACAACGGCCAGGAGATTCTAGCTTCTTGAAATATCTCCAGCATGTTAATCCGAGAAGGGAAATTTCGATTCCCTTCCGCGGCATGAATGTCGGCGACCGACGCCGATCGAAATTACTTGCGGCGCCGTGACCGGCGAGGTTTCCTGACCGCCGCTTTCCTCGGCGCCTGTGTTGCCGAGGCGGGAAATTGAATATTGATGGCGACGATCTGGTCTGCATAACGATCTGCGAGCCGACCAAGAAATGCGCTGAAGAACTGCCACTCGCGGCCGGGCTTGTGCGGGCTGACAACTTCACAATTGATCACGCCGTCGGCGGTGGCCCAGTTCATCCACCCGGGATATGACAGGTTCTTGTGCTGAATCCTGCGCCCGCGCCTCATCGCCTCGAATGTACGCAACTCACCCGCCCGCATTGCACCGACGAGCGTTTTGTAAAGATGGGCTCCGCTGCGTTCGATGATCTGGAAACGGATCATGCATCACCCCTCACTTCTTTCAGTATACTCCCGTTGCCGCAATTGAGGATCACTAATTGCCCGCGATTTTATTGCCGTTCTCACCGCTTAGCAAGCAAAATTGCCGGCGCGGCGCATCGAGCGTCCATGATCTGCAACGATTCCCAGCACAGCGAGGACGAGGGGGCCGTTAAGGCACTATCCCAGTACCAACAGTTGTAGGGCTCGCGGGCCGTGCCGGTGCAAACAATGCAGGACGAGGATTAAAAGTCGCTGCTGGTCTTTCCTTCTGTACATTCCTCATTCCACTGAGATAAGATGCCTTCGTAAGCCAGGAGGTGCATTCATGCTGGTTCTGCACGTGACCGTCCAGGTCAAACCCGAACATGTCTCAGAGTTCTTGAAACTAGTGCGCGATGACGCGGAACATTCGGAACAGGACGAACCGGGCTGCCTGCGTTTTGACGTACTCCGGGATCGCGATGACCCAAATCGGTTCTATTTCTACGAGGTGTATCGGGATGAGGCGGCGTTGGAGGCGCACCGGCAGACACCTCATTTCAAGCACTACTTCGAGACGGTTCAGCCCTGGCTAGCGGCCCCATCAGAGCGCCGCTTCGCCACGAACGTGATACCCGCGGATGCTGCCTGGCGTTGACCGTCGCTCCACGACGCGCCGACGGAGACGCTGTCGTCACGGTACCGGGCATGTCGGCGTCAGTCGCTTGATTTGTGGAATGACCTCCGCGCCGAATCGCTGAATCGTTTCCATAACAAACCGCGGGTCCATGCCTGGCCATTCCGCGAAGAACCACATGAATTCGGCACCAAACTCTTTGTGGTAAGACATTACTTGCTCAACGACGTCTGCCGGACTGCCGACAATGAGCCGGTCCTCTTTAAGCTCGTCGAATGGCAGGTCATACCGCTCACCCGGTTGTCCCCACCGCTGGTAGCGTCGATAGCGCCGCTCATAGGCCTCGCGGATTCGATCCTCTGCTTCCCGTAAGCTGTCAGCGATGCAGAGATCGCGAAAAATAAATAGGCCCTTGAACTCCTTTCCTTGCCGCGTCAAGGCGGCTTTGTAAACGGGCATGGCTTCCCGCAGGAACCTTTTCGAGTGACGCCGGCTCGCAATCCAATGGTCCGCCAGCTCGGGCACTTGGCTGACGGTCTTCACCGTGTCCGCGCCCATGAGAATTGGCGGAGCCGGTTTCTGCAAAGGCTTGGGAGCAATGGTGACGCCCTCCAATTTGAAAAACTCGCCATGGAAAGTCACGTTATCCTCGGACCACAGTTTGCGAATAATCTGAAGCCCTTCCACGAGACGGCCTTTCCGGTGCCGCCTGTCAATTCCGAACGAATCGAACTCGATGTCCCGATAGCCCTGGCCGACCCCAAAAAGGAGTTTGCCACCCGACAAGTTGTCCAGCGTCGCAGCGTATTCGGCAACCATGAGCGGGTGGTGCAGCGGGAGAAGAAATATAGAGGTTCCGAGATACATGCCCGGTACTTGCCCGGCCAAGTAAGACAACAGAGGCAGAGACTGCAATATCGCTGCATCGGGGCCGGTGGCGTAGTGGTGAGCCACAAACAAGGCTTCAAAGTTGTTCTGATGGGCGATCTGTGCTCTATGAGAAACTTGTTGGCACACTTCGACAGGATCCATATCTGCCGGATAACTGCCGAACTCGATTCCAAAGCGCATTCCGAGCCTCCGCTAGGTAAAGTGTTTTATGCCGCGATTGCTTCCCAACCGTTCCCGCCGTTCCGCCTCGCTGAACGGGGTTTGCAGGGCGGGAATGATTTCCTCGGCCAGAATCTCCAATTGTCGCGGCAGCGACTCTGCCGGGCCGCAGGGACGCATGACAAACTTGGTCGCCCCGACCTCTATATATTCGCGTAGTTTCTCCCGCACCTCCTTCGGCGAGCCGAGAGCGGCATATTCCGCAGGCGTTATATCCTGTCGTCGGCGAAGCCATGGCGCCGCAATCTTCACGGCTTGTGCACGATCCGGTGCAAAGAAGAAGGGAATAAGCACCCCGTAGTGATCTTCGGGAATTGCATTGTTGGCTTTCACGGCATGCGCGCGAACGGCTTCTATCCCTCTCCCCACTTCCGCCGGCGAGGAATTGGACGTTAACCAGCCGTCGGCGAGCCGGCCTGCGCGACGCCAGGCACCCTGACTTCGCCCGCCAACCCAGAGCGGTATGCCGTTTGCGTGATAGGGACGGGGCAAGAGAGTCACATCTTTCACGGAATAAAACTGGCCCTCGAAGGACACGGTCTTCTCCGTCCACAATTTCTTCATCAAAACGATTGCTTCATCAGCTCTTCTCCCCCGCTCCTCCTTGCGCACTCCGGTTGCATGGAAGTCGCGGCTGTCGTCACCCCCCAACCCGACGACCAGCAGCAATCTCCCCTCGCAGAGTACGTCCAGCGTCGCCAGCTGCTTCGCGAGGAGCACAGGTTGCCGTGTCGGTAACACCAGGGCACTGGTGCCGAATTTCATATGGCGCAGATGCGAGGCGATGTAGGCCATGAGAACAATCGGTTCAAAAGTCACGGTTGGAGAAATGATATGGTCACTGACCCAGATCGAGTCGATATGCCGACGCTCGCAATCGTCGATGAATTTCACCAGGGCGTCTGAACTCATGCCGTCGAAAGGCAAATCTCCCACACTTATGCCAATGCGAACTTTCATTATTTGGAGTTTAGTTTTGGCAACCGCCTGCAATAAACCTGGATTCCTCAGTTGAGATTGACGACCTGTGCTGAGCGAGGGGCGAGCCCGGAGCAGCGAAGGCGTATAAACGAACAGTTTCAATACTCATTGGGGTGCTTGGCTTCTTGTCGCCTTCGCTCCGCTGTGCAATTCAACTCACCGCACCTCGCAGGAGGCTACAGGGCACAGGCCCATTGCCTTCGCAGCGGAGGGTTCGTCCTTCGCTCGGTGCCCAACTTTGAACGGCGGAAACCGGGATAGACTGAGATGCGCGAAAATAAAAACCCTCAACATCAGCCCGGTTTCATGCTCGCGCCTTCATCCTCGAACTCTGTCTAAAGATGCGGCATGATCTCTTCGGCGCAGATCTGCAGGTGCTCCATCTCGTCGAACATCGGATTGAAAACAATCCTCTGGGCGCCCGCCCTAACGATCTCTTGAATCTTCTCAGTGCATTCACCCGTGCTGCCCCAGATGGAAACTCTAGGACCCAGATCCGCGTTCTTGTAACGATGCCCGAACCAATGCCGCAGCCGCTGCTCGGCCCGAGCCTTGTCTTTATCAACTGCCAGATAGACTCGCTTGGCTATACCGAAGGTTACCGGATCGCGCTTCGCCTCATCGAGGAATTGTCGGATCATCGCCGACTCGCGGACGAAAGCAGCAGCGGACGATGAGCCCGCCCCCATCCAGCCGTCGCCGTGTCTGACGGCGCGCCGCAGAGCATTTTGGTGATGACCGCCGAACCAGAGGGGCAAATGAGGTTTTTGAATTGGTTTAGGTTCCATTGCGATGTCTTTGAAATTCCAGAATTGCCCTTCAAAACTCGCCTTCGGCTCGGTCCACAGCAGTTTCATGATCTGGACGGCTTCGGAGAAGCGAGTCACGCGTTTTTCCCGCGCATAACCGAAGACCTCTTCATGGGAGCCCAGATGACCGCC
>JBFJTQ010000092.1:0-7594 GCA_041625275.1 Binatia bacterium
CGGCGTGTGAGAATCAAGGAAGTCGGGGACACCGATTTCTTGTTGGGCGACCAAGTTGAAAAGTGGCGCTTCGAGGAGGAGAACCAGCGAGTCATTGGAGATAATGGTAAGCCTGCCGTCGCAGAACCGCTACTTCTGGGTATAACGAAAGCGTCCCTTTCGACTGAAAGTTTCATTTCTGCCGCTTCATTCCAGGAGACCACGAAGGTTCTCACGGAGGCAGCGATTCACGGAAAAATCGATTTGCTGTGCGGGCTTAAGGAGAACGTAATCATGGGAAGACTCATCCCCGCCGGAACGGGGTCGGGCAGGTACAGCAAAGCGGATATCGAAATCGATGAACTGGATGACATCGGGGAAGAGATCTTGCAGGCGGGAGAGGCGTGACGTTTTGACAATCGTGAATAGATTTGCTAGAAAAAATGATTTTCTAGGGGATTTCGAGAAAACTCTAATTATTATGGACATTGGGTTGGTGGCCTAACAGGGATATGCCTACAATTAATCAGTTAGTCCGTGAGAGCAGGGAGAAACAACAACGCAAAAACACGGCGCCCGCGTTGCAGGGGTGTCCGCAGAAGCGAGGGGTCTGCACCCGGGTTTACACTTCGACACCCAAAAAGCCGAATTCGGCATTGCGCAAAGTGGCTCGTGTGCGCTTGACCAACGGGATCGAGGTTACATCTTACATCCCCGGGGTAGGGCATAATTTGCAGGAACACTCCGTGGTACTGATTCGCGGGGGTCGGGTGAAGGATTTACCTGGGGTTCGTTACCACATTATTCGCGGGACATTGGACTCGATCGGTGTGCAGGAACGAAGGCAAGGGCGCTCTAAATATGGAGCGAAGAAGCCGAAGTAGATTGATATGCCACGCAAAGGCGAAGTAAGAAAAAGAGAAAGTCTCCCGGATCCGAAATACGGAGACAAACTCGTAGCGAAATTCGTGAACACAATCATGAATCGGGGCAAGAAGAGCGTTGCCGAGTCGATCTTCTATCGCTCCCTTGATATCGTAGCAGCCAAGACAAAGGAAGATTCACTTGGCGTATTTAAGAGGGCCATTGAGAACATTCGCCCCGCTGTGGAGGTTCGTTCCCGAAGAGTCGGTGGGGCAACCTATCAGGTCCCTGTTGAGGTACGTCCCCAACGCCGAATATCTCTGAGTATGCGCTGGTTGATCCAATCGGCGCGAGCACGGGGCGAAAAATCCATGGAGGAGAAGCTGGCAGGCGAACTGATCGATGCTGCCAATAATCGCGGCACCGCGATCAAAAAGAAAGAAGACACCCACCGGATGGCGGAGGCCAATCGGGCCTTTGCCCATTATCGGTGGTAAATTAAGATTGGATGGCTACAGGAAAAAGGAGGCGGTTGACCCGCCTCCTTTTTTTCCGACGTTGACAGATGGCTAGAGTCGTTCCACTTGATAAGACCCGCAACATCGGCATCATGGCTCATATCGATGCCGGTAAGACCACTACGACCGAGCGGATCTTGTATTACACCGGCATCAATTACAAGATCGGCGAGGTTCATGAGGGTACTGCGACCATGGACTGGATGGTCCAGGAGCAGGAGCGGGGCATTACCATTACCTCAGCGGCGACGACTTGCTTCTGGCGAGACCACCGCGTCAACATCATCGATACGCCGGGCCATGTCGATTTCACGATCGAAGTGGAGCGCTCGTTGAGGGTTTTGGACGGTGCCGTTGCGGTTTTTTGTTCGGTTGGCGGCGTCGAGCCGCAAACGGAAACTGTTTGGCGCCAGGCGGACAAATATCGCGTTCCACGAATCGCCTTTATTAATAAGATGGATCGGCTCGGTGCTGATTTTTTTCGCGTCGTACAAATGATCCAGGACCGTCTCGGCGCGCGTCCGACACCCGTGCAATTGCCAATTGGCGCAGAGGATCGTTTCGCCGGCATCATCGACTTGGTTGGTATGAAAGCCGTGGTTTGGGTGGAAGAAAGCCTGGGCGCGAAGTTTCGCGAAGAACCCATTCCGGCTGACATGATGACTCAGGCGGAGGAGTATCGCGAGAGACTTCTTGAGGCTGCGGCGGACTCGGACGAAGCGATCATGGAGAAGTACCTCGAAGGGAAAGAAATCAACGAGCGCGAGCTGCGCGGGGCCATCAGGCGAGCGGCCCTTAGCCTCAAGATTGTCCCGGTTCTGTGCGGTTCGGCTTTCCGAAACAAGGGTGTCCAGCCTTTGTTGGATGCTGTCGTCGAGTATTTGCCGTCGCCGCTAGATATTCCGCCGGTAAAGGGCGTCGACTTGAATTCGCAACTTCCGGCCGAACGCCCGGCGAAAGACGATGCGCCGTTTTCGGCTCTTGCGTTTAAGATCATGACGGATCCGTTTGTTGGCACTTTGAGCTTTTTTAGGGTCTACTCGGGTTCGTTGGCTTCCGGTTCGAGCGTGTTCAACCCAACCAAGGCTAAGCGGGAAAGAATCGGGCGTTTGCTTAAAATGCATGCCAACAAGCGAGAGGAGATCAAGGAGGTTTACGCCGGTGATATCGCCGCTGCGGTAGGGCTGAGGACGGCCACTACCGGAGACACGCTCTGCGATGAGAACCACCCCATAATTTTAGAATCAATTGAGTTTCCGGAACCTGTAATTTCAATCGCCATCGAGCCGAAGAGCAAGGCGGATCAAGAAAAGCTAGGTATTTCATTGCAGAAATTGGCGACCGAAGATCCGTCGTTCAGGGTTCGTACGGACGAGGAGACTGGGCAGACGATCATTTCAGGAATGGGCGAGCTTCACCTGGAGATTATCGTGGATCGGTTGCTGCGCGAGTTCAATGTCGGAGCCAACGTTGGAAAGCCTCAGGTAGCGTACAAGGAGACGATTCGCAAAGCAGTGGAACAACAAGGCAGATTCATCCGACAGACAGGCGGCCGAGGGCAATACGGGGATGTGTGGCTCAGGATAGAGCCGCGGGACCCGGGAGCGGGGTTTGAGTTTGTCGATGCAGTCAAGGGCGGCGCGATTCCGCGGGAATACATTCCGGCGGTGGAAAAAGGCGTGCGCGAGGCCACTGAAAACGGGCCGCTTGCGGGGTATCCCATGGTTGACGTGAAGGTTGCGCTCCTCGATGGCAGCTATCACGACGTGGACTCCTCGGAAATCGCATTCAAAATCGCTGGCTCGATGGCCTTTAAGGAAGGGGCGCGAAAGGCCAACCCCGTTCTTCTCGAGCCCATCATGTCGGTCGAGGTTGTAGTGCCGGAAGATTTTATGGGTGATGTGATCGGAGATCTCAGCTCGCGCCGTGGAAAAGTCCTGGGTATGGAAACCCGTCCGGCCGCTCAGGCGATCGAGGCGCGCGTGCCGCTCGCACAGATGTTCGGTTATGCCACGGATCTCCGCTCCATGACCCAAGGAAGAGCCACCTATACAATGCAGTTTTCTCATTACGAGCCCGTGCCCACGAACGTGGCGGAGGGTATCATTGCCAAATTTGATGGCGAAGCGAACAAAAACCTATGAACGAGAAAATTAGGATTCGCCTGAAGGCTTACGACCATCGCGTGCTCGATCAATCGGTGGGTGAGATCGTGGAAACCGTGAAACGTACCGGAGGGCGGGTTGCGGGTCCGATTCCGCTACCGACGCGTATCGAACGCTATACGGTGAACCGGTCGCCGCATGTTGACAAGAAGTCGAGAGATCAATACGAGATCCGGACACACAAGCGGTTGCTCGATATTTTGGAGCCGACCCAGCAAACTATCGACGCACTGGGTAAGCTTGACATCGCGGCAGGCGTAGATGTCGAAATTAAGCTTCAGTAGGGCGGATGACCCAGTGGCAAGGGCGGCGACCTTCGGCAAGGTGATCTTATGACCGGGCTTATCGGGAAAAAAGTTGGGATGACGCAATTTTACAATGCCGACGGCAATGTGGTTCCCGTGACCGTCATTCAGACGGGACCCTGTATCGTCGTGCAAAAGAAAGAGGCGGCAAAAGATGGCTACAGTGCCCTGCAGGTTGGCTTCGGCAGCAGGAAAACCCAGCGTGTCAACAAGCCGCTGCAGGGTCACATGGCCAAGGCCGGAAAGGGAGCATTTGAAATCCTGAGAGAGTTTCGCTTGGAAGACGTATCATCGTACCAAGTGGGTCAAGAGATCCGGGTTGGCGATCTGTTCAAGGCGGGTGATCTCATCGACGTCTCGGGGATTTCCAAGGGGCACGGTTTCACAGGGGTCATTAAGAGGTGGTCATTCGGCGGATTCCCTGGTTCGCACGGTACTCACGAGTACTTCCGTCATGGGGGATCGATCGGCAACCGTTCTTTTCCGGGGCGCGTCCGTAAAGGTAAAAAGATGGCGGGCCATTGGGGAAGCGAGCGCATCTCGATTCAGAATCTGGAAGTGGTGGACGTTCAACCCGAAGGGAATCTTTTATTAGTCAGAGGATCTGTGCCCGGGGCCAAGCACGGGGTCGTCATTGTGCGGCGTGCGGTAAAGGGATAGTTGCTATGGAAGTTCGCGTAGTCCAACCCAAGCTCAACGAAGACATTTTCGGCGCCCAAACACGCCCGCACTTACTTCACCAGATGGTCGTCATGCAGTTGCGGAACCGACGCGCGGGGACCGCGGCAACAAAGTCGAAAGGGCTTGTGCGCGGTGGAGGCAAGAAGCCGTGGCGGCAGAAAGGCACGGGGCGGGCGCGTGCCGGAAGCATTCGCTCGCCGATATGGGTCGGCGGGGGCACGATTTTCGGCCCGCAGCCACGGGACTACTATTTTCGCATGCCGCGCAAGGCACGACGAGAAGCTTTGGTGTCGGCTCTGAGCCTGAAAAATCGCGACGGTCAGATCATTGTGGTCGACAAACTAGATCTCGACGGCGCCAAAACGAAGCTCATGGTCCAGGCTTTGGCGGAACTCAAGGTGAGCAGCGCCCTGATCGTGCTTTCAGGGCCGGAGGAAAAAATCGAGCGTTCCGCCCGGAATTTGCCGAAGGTTAAAGTGATTCGGGTCGATGGCTTGAACGTCTATGATCTATTGCAGTACGAGCATCTGATATTGACCGAAGGGGCCCTGAAGCGGTTAGAAGAAAGGCTGGCGGCATGAAGGGGGCACAGGAAATTATTCAGGCGCCCTTGATCTCGGAGAAGGGCTCGCTGCTCGCGGAAACGACACAGCAAGTGCTGTTCAAGGTGCGGGCGGATGCCAACAAGATCGAGGTGAAGAAAGCAGTCGAGACTCTTTTCAAAGTCAAGGTGCTTAAGGTGCGAATGGCCCGTTACTTGGGGAAGGTGCGAAGGGTCGGCAGGAACATGGGGCGGAGGCCGCAATGGAAGAAGGCCTATGTGACGCTGAGAGAAGGCGACCGAATCGATTTTTTTGGGGGAGCATAAAGAGAGCAAACAATGGCCATTAGGACTTATCGCCCAACTTCTGCGGGGATACGCTTTCGAACCGGGCTCACTTTTGAGGAGGTTACCTCAAAGAAGCCCGAGAAAGGGTTGCGCCAGTCTCTGAAGCATAGCGGTGGGCGCAACAATACAGGACGAATCACGGCAGATCACCGAGGTGGAGGACACAAGCGGCTCTATCGTCTGATCGATTTTAAGCGCGATAAGAAAAACGTGCCCGCCAAAGTTGAAGCCATTGCGTATGATCCGAATCGTTCGGCGCGCATCGCCCTTCTTTGCTATGCGGACGGAGAGCGCCGTTACATCTTGGCTCCCGACCGAGTTAGCGTTGGGGATTCGATACTTGCGGGAGATGCCGACGTCGACATTCGACCGGGAAACTCTATGCCGCTCAAGTTTATCCCGGTGGGAACCATGGTGCACAACGTTGAGCTCAAGATCGGAAAAGGCGGCCAGTTGGCTCGCAGCGCGGGTTCCAGCGTACAGCTCATGGCGAAGGAAGGCTCGTATGCACTTCTCAAGCTTCCTTCCGGCGAGCTGCGCTATGTTTTGGCTGAATGTCGTGCCACCGTGGGTCAAGTTGGCAATGCAGATCAAGAGAACGTCTCCTGGGGCAAGGCGGGCCGCATGCGCTGGCTCGGTTGGCGGCCGACGACTCGAGGCATTGCCAAGAATCCGGTGGATCATCCCCATGGCGGTGGCGAGGGCCGCTCAAAAGGAAATCATCCGATGACCCCGTGGGGCAAGCCGACCAAGGGATACAAGACGCGCAAGAATCGCTCCAGCGACAAGTATATTGTGAAGGGGAGAAAGGCGAAGTAATCATGGCACGTTCGATCAAAAAAGGCCCCTTTGTTGACGAACATCTGGTGAAGAAAATTACAGCCATGAATGAATCGCGCCAAAAACAAGTCATCCGGACGTGGTCACGCCGTTCCACGGTGACGCCGGAGATGATTGGCCATACGATTGGCGTGCATAACGGGAGAAAGTTTATTCCCGTCTTTGTGACAGAGAATATGGTGGGTCACAAACTCGGGGAGTTCTCTCCCACGCGAACATTTTTTGTTCATTCCGGGGATAGAAAAGGCGAGGCTGGCGCTACCGCCGCGAGACCAGCCGTTGGAGGGCCTAAAACTTAAACCGTTCATGAGGAACCCGCTCGAGAGGGGAATCTTCACAAGATTGAGTTATCAAGATCATGGAAGCGCGCGCGATCACGAGATTTGTCAGGATATCGCCCCGAAAGGTCCGCCTAGTCGCGGATCAGATCCGGGGCAAAGGAGTGGAGGAAGCGCTCAACGTATTGAAGTTTATCCCCAAGCGTTCGGCGGGGATTGTCTCCAAAACATTGCGCGCCGCCGTGGCCAATGCCGAAAACACGCAAAGCGTCGACGTCGATCGCCTTTACGTGAAAGGGGCGGCGGTAGACGAGGGCGGGATGTGGAAGCGATTTACTCCGCGGGCGCAGGGACGGGCCACGCGCATTCGCAAGCGGCTCAGCCACATCACTATCGTTCTCGATGAACTTAGTGAGAGGAGCTAAGGCCTAATGGGTCAAAAAACACATCCGAAAGTTTTTCGGCTTGGGGTCATCGAGACTTGGGACTCGAGATGGTACTCGCGCCATGATTATGCCAAGTTGCTGCACGAGGATTTTCGCGTCAAGAAGTTTTTGAAAAGCCGTCTGTATCACGCGGGCATCTCTAAGATTGAAATCGAACGGGCAGCGAACAAGGCAAAGATCAACATTCATACCGCGCGGCCCGGAATCGTCATTGGCAAAAAGGGAGCCGAGATCGAAAAACTCAAGGATGACATTGCCAAGTTAACGGGCCGGGAAACTTTCATCAATATTCACGAAGTCAGACGCCCGGATTTGGATGCACAGTTGGTGAGCGAGAATGTGGCTCTTCAACTGGAACGACGCGTGGCCTTTCGCCGTGCGATGAAGGAAAGTGTTTCCCGCGCCATGCGCATGGGAGCCCAAGGTGTCAAAATTCAGTGTGCCGGGCGCCTAGGCGGGGCCGAGATCGCCCGCACGGAGTGGTATCGAGAGGGCCGTGTCCCTTTGCACACTCTGCGGGCGGACATTAGCTATGGTTTTGCCGAGGCGCGCACGACTTATGGTGTCATCGGTGTCAAAGCCTGGATTTTTCGCGGCGAGGTTTTAACCGAGGAAGAGGAGCAACAGAA